>NZ_JBFUJO010000008.1:0-194705 GCF_056401355.1 Polaromonas sp. P4_F4
CTTGTTGACGGTCTGGCTCAGTACGGCGGAGGTGCTGCTGGCGTTGTTGGCGTCGCCCGCATAGACCACCGTGAGGCTGTGGCTGCCCACCGTCAGGGTGTTGCTGGCATAGGTGGCGGTGCGGCTGTTGCCGCTGCCGCCCAGGGTGCCGCTGCCCAGGGTGGTGGCGCCGTCCATGAAGGTGACCGTGCCGGTGGGCGCATTGCCGGTAACGGTGGCGGTCCAGGTGATGCTTTGGGCGTAGGTGGCGGGGTTGGCGCTGGAAGCCAGCGTGGCTGTACTCGCCCCCTGGTTCACTACCTGAGCGACCGCAGACGAGGTGCTGCCGGTGTTGTTGGCATCGCCCGCATAAACGGCCGTCAGGCTGTGGCTGGCCACGCTCAGCGTGGAGGTAGCGAAGGTGGCGACGCCGGCGCTCAGGGTGCCGGTGCCCAGGGTGGTGGCACCGTCCATGAAGGTGACCGTGCCGCTGGGGGATTGGCCCGTGACGGTTGCCGTCAGTGTGACGCTCTGGCCGAAGGTCGAGGGGTTGGCACTTGAAGCCAGACTGGCCGTGGTCGTTGCCTGGTTGACGACCTGCGTCACAGCGGCCGAGGTGCTGCCGGTGTTGTTGGCATCGCCCGCATAGACGGCCGTCAGGCTGTGGCTGGCCACGCTCAGTGTGGATGTGGCGAAGGTGGCCACGCCGGCGCTCAAGGTGCCGGTGCCCAGGGTGGTGGTGCCGTCCATGAAGGTGACGTTGCCGCTGGGGTTGTTGCCCGTGACCGTAGCAGTGAGTGTGATGCTCTGGCCCACGCTGGAGGGATTCAGGCTGGAGCTCAGCGTGGTGCTGGCGGCGGTCTTGTTGATGGTCTGGCTCAACGCGGCGGAGGTGCTGGTGGCGTTGTTGGTGTCGCCGCCATAAACGGCCGTCAGGCTGTGGCTGGCCACGCTCAGTGTGCTGCTGGCGAAGGTGGCCACACCGGCGCTCAAGGTGCCGGTGCCCAGCGTGGCGGCGCCGTCCATGAAGGTGACCGTGCCGCTGGGGTTGCTGCCTCCACTGAGGGTCGCTGTCAGCGTGATGCTCTGACCGTAGGTGCTGGGGTTGGCACTTGAAGCCAGGCTGATCGTGGTCGTGGCCTGGTTGACGACCTGCGTCACAGCGGTTGAGGTGCTGCCGGTGTTGTTGGCATCGCCGTCATAAACGGCCGTCAGGCTGTGGCTGGCCACGCTCAGCGTGGAGGTAGCGAAGGTGGCCACGCCGGCGCTCAGGGTGCCGGTGCCCAGCGTCGTGGCGCCGTCCATGAAGGTGACCGCGCCACCCGGGTTGCCGCCTCCACTGAGAGTCGCTGTCAGCGTGATGCTCTGGCCAAAGGTCGAGGGGCTAGCACTTGAACTCAGCGTGGTGCTGGTGACGGTCTTGTTGATGGTCTGGCTCAACGCGGCAGAGGTGCTGGTGTTGTTGATGGTGTCGCTGCCATAAACGGCGGTGAGGCTGTGCACGCCCCCGGTGAGCGTGCTGCTGCTGAAGCTGGCGACGCCGGCCGTCAGGGTGCCGGTGCCCAGCGTGGTGGCACCATCCATGAAGGTGACCGTGCCCGTGGGTGCATTGCCTGTGACGGTGGCGGTCAGGGTGATGCTTTGGGCGTAGCTGGCGGGGTTGGCGCTGGAGGCCAGGGTGGTGCTGGTGCTCAACTTGTTGACGGTCTGGGTCAGCACGGCCGAGGTGCTGGCGCTGTTTTTGGCATCACCCGCATAGACGACGGTCAGGCTGTGGCTGCCCGCCGTCAGGGTGTTGCTGGCATAGGTGGCGGTGCGGCTGCTGTTGCCGTTGCCGCCCAGGGTGCCGCTGCCCAGCACGGTGGCGCCGTCCATGAAGGTGACGGTGCCGCTGGGTTTGTTGCCGGTGACCGTAGCAGTGAGTGTGATGCTCTGGCCCACATCGGAGGGGTTCAGGCTGGAACTCAGCGTGGTGCTGCTCGCTGTTTGCGCCAGCGCCGATAGCGCCGGCAGCATGAGGGCGGCAACGCACAGGGTGCGCAGCAGCCCGATGGCCTGTCTCGTTCGGCCAGTAGCCGGTGCCTGTGACGGCCTGCCGTCAGGCTGGCGCAGTCTCTGCCTGAAGTTACCCAATAGTCCCTGAAGCTTGCTCATGTTGTACCCCTCCCGGGTGGTTGCAGCACCGCTTTTTGTGGTTTGCGGTGTTTGTTCGATCTGTTATTGGTTTTACTGCCCGGCACTTACTGGGCGGCGCCGCTGACTTGTTGCAAGCGGTTGAGCGCATCAAAGGAGCGGCTGATGTTGCGCTGCAGGGCGCCGGTGGGGTCACGCACTTCCTCCGCGATGCGGTTGCCCACGTTGTCCAGGGTGTAGCTGACGGCGTTGCCGCGGGCGTCGGTCACGCCCACCAATCTGTGCGCCGCGTCGTAGCTGTAGCTCAGGGTGGTGCCGTCGGGCTGGCTGACCTGGGTGAGCTGGCCGACGCCGTCGTAGGTGTAGCTCGTGGTGCGCCCAACGCCTCCAGGCGCCGTGGTGGTGACGCTGGCTACCCAGCCGCGTGGCGTGTACACGGTGTCGGTCACGACTCCCTTGGGATCCACCATCTGGCGCACTCTGCCGGCTGCGTCGTATAAGGTGAACTGGGTCACGTGACCGGCCGCATTGGTGATGCTTTGCAGGTCGCCAGCAGTTTGGCCGACGGCGTTGGGGTCGAGAACTATCCCGGTATTCGGGAAAGCCTGCGTGGGCGAGGTGAAGTTGGCGGTGTAGCGGGCCTTGCCCTTGGTGATACGGAATTCATCGATGTAGCCGTTCAAGGCCCGGTCGACACCGATTTGCCCGCCAATGACGCGGCTCACTCCCGTGTTGGTGTACAGCGGGCTCGTCCCCAGCACTGTCGTAACGGTGTACTTGACGCCATTGACAAAGGCAAAGATGGAACCCCCACTGCGCGTGATCGCCAGGTGGTACCACTGGCCATTGGCCAGATTGGCAACGACAGGCAGGGATTGTGTCCAGCTCGTTCCGTTGGTGGACACATAGACGCTAAAGTTGCCATTCGGATCAATCGAGGCCACGACACCATCGTAATAATCGCCGTTGGGATTCCAAATTCTGCTGCTATTGGCGTTGTTAGCGCTCTTGTACACGAACGTTTCAATGGTGAAGTCACCCGCACCAAAAGCAAAATCAGCGTTATACAGAATGGACAGATAGTCGCCAACGCCATCAAACGCAATCGAGGACCCGCCAAACTTGCTTTGCGCTATGCTGATCTTGGCATTGCCGCTCGGCGTCGCAGTCCGATGGTAAGGACTGTCGTCAACAATTGAGGTGGCGCCATCCGCACCGTCACCATGCAACAGCAAGCTTACATAGTCAAAGGAGGGATCCGGACTAAGCGAATGATCGGTGAAATCCGTTGAGGTGCTGTAGTAAGCGTAGCGGGTGGTGTCATCGACGTCGGTGCGCGGGCCTTTAGCGGTGAGTACTTGGCCTGTGGCGTTGTAGGTCCAGGTGGTCGTGCGGCTCACGCTGCTGGCGGTATCAGTCACCGTCTTGGTCAGCATATTGCCCAGAGCGTCGTAGGTATAGGCGGTGCTGCGGCCGGCCTCGGTGACGAGCACGGGCAGTCTGTACGTAGCGTGCCACTGGGTGGTGACGGTTTGCGCTTCTGGCAAACCCGCTGCTTTGGTGGTTGTCAACGGCAAGCGCCTATTGATGTCCCAGGTGTACATGGTGTTCACGCCCAGGAAGTCAGTCTCTTGTGTCACGAAACCGTTGGCATCCTGCACCCGGCTGGCTGCGTCGCTGCCGCCAGAGCCGCTAGGCAAGCTGGCACCCGTCACCGCGAGCTTGCCCTGACTGGTGGCGTAGTTGTACGTGCGGACCGTGCCCAGGGGGTCGGTGACCGTGGTGGCTGCGCCTTCCGAGGCGGGGTAACTCACGCTGTACAGGTCCACACCACCTACGTGCTGGGAACTGATGGCCCGGCCCTCGCTGTCGTATGCGTAGCTTGCCAATCTGTTGCCAGTCTCGTCAATGATGCCCGTGACCAGCTGCGGGAATGTGGCGTTCTCGTATAGGTAGGTCTTGCTCACCGTGCCGGTGCTTGCCGGATAGGTAACCGTGGTCAAACGGGCTGTCGCGGTGGTGCCGTCGTACCCGTAGCTGGTGATCCGACCGTCAGGAGCCGTCACGCTCGTCAGCTGACTGGCCGCGTTGTACTTAAACCTTAGCGTTCTCATAAACTGGTTGCTCACGCTGATCAGGAGCCCTGCAACCGATGCGACGCTCACCGGGGTGCTGGCGGTGCTGTAGCTGTAGGTGTTGACCCAGCCGTTTCTCTGGGTCACCGTCTGCAGTTTGCCTGCCGCATCAAATTGCCAGCGGCTGTCATCGTCCAGACGCTGATACAGCAGCCCTGCTGCGCCCTGGAATTGATTGACCGTGAGGAGGTCGGCGCTGTTGGTTGGCTTGTAGGTGCTACTGCTGGTATCCCAGCTGAAGGCGCGTACGCTGCCGTTTCCGAAGAGAATGCGCGCTGCGCTGCCTGCCATGCCTGCAGTTCCTACTTGCATGAGCTGGGTGCTGTGGTTGTGTGACCAGCTCTGGCCCAAGCCTGCTGCTGCCGCTCCGGTCTGCGCGCCTACTATGCGGCTGCTTCTGTAGCTTCTGACGAGGCTTAGTGCGTCAGCGCCCCGTCCTACATGGTCTTCATGGTCTAGTACTTTCTCGCCTGTGGCGGGGAGGATGGGGTGAAGGGTCTTGAAACCGGCGGGTGGCGGTTTGCAACTTTGGGACGAAGATTCAATTTCGGGGGGTGGTGGAAACACCGTACAGCTTTCCCATGGGGTGAACCACAAAGACACAACGCTGCCTGTTGATGCTGGCCCCACATACCGATACGCAATTCGCCGCTGTTGGCTACCGTTGGATTCTTGACTTTCGATATGATAAAAAATATCAGAGCCGCATACATAGCCATCGGGATACAGAGACAAACAGTAAACGACATTCACGTGCTGATCCGCATAAGCCTGGTTGCCGATCGCAGTCAGCGAAGCCTCAAGCTCAATGCAGGTAGCAGCAATTGCCCCAGTGGACGCCAAAAGCATGGTCAAACATGCCGCCACACGAGAAAAAACAGAAGCACGAATAATGGCAGCGCTTTGAAGCATCGGACGCGCTGCGAAAACGCTGTGCAAGCGCCTCAAACGAAAGAAGCGCTTGTGCATTGAATTCCACCCTCTTTTTAATATTGGGAGAAGTGTCGAGCAGGCATTTGAGCCCGCCAACCCTGGCATGTCTGACAGCAGGTTTTCCCAAAGGGAAGTATTCACCTGGAATAAGCAACCGACATGCGGCGCAGGGCCGCGCGATCTTGAGCGGAGTGCTGTTTGTTGATTCATCACGCAAGCTGAGCCAGTGTTCTCTAAATGGCGCAGTTTTGGAAATGAATCAACAGGAGGGAGACCGTCGGCTGCGCCGCCGCTCCCGCACTCAAGGTGCTGGCTCCCAGCGTGGTGCTGCTCGCTGTTTGTGCCAGCGCCGATAGCGCCGGCAGCATGAGGGCGGCAACGCACAGGGTGCGCAGCAGCCGGATGGCCKGCCCGAAGTTACTCACTAKTCCCTGAAGCTTGYTCATGTTGTACCCCTCCCGGGTGGTTGCAGCACCGCTTTTGTGGTTTGCGGTGTTTGTTCGATCTGTTATTGGTTTTACTTGCCCGGCRCYTACTGGGCAGCGCCGCTGACTTGTTGCAGCCGGTTCAGGGCATCAAAGGAGCGGCTGATGGAGCGCTGCAGGGCGCCGGTGGGGTCGCGCACTTCCTCCGCGATGCGGTTGCCTACGTTGTCCAGGGTGTAGCTGACGGCGTTGCCGCGGGCGTCGGTAACGCCCACCAATCTGTGCGCCGCGTCGTAGCTGTAGCCCAGGGTGGTGCCGTCGGGCTGGCTGACCTGGGTGAGCTGGCCGACGCCGTCGTAGGTGTAGCTCGTGGTGCGCCCAACGCCTCCAGGCGCCGTGGTGGTGACGCTGGCCACCCAGCCGCGCGGGGTGTACACGGTGTCGGTCACCACGCCCTTGGCATCGATCATCTGCCGCACTCTGCCCGCCCGGTCGTACTGCGTGAACTGGGTCACGTGACCAGCTGCGCTCGTGATGCTTTGCAGGTCGCCGGCGGAATGGCCGATCGCATTCGGATCCACACCCGTGAAACTAGCGGCGCTGTAGTACGCATAGGTGGTCGTGCGGTTGTTGGCATCCACACTGGTCAAGACCCGGCCAGATGCGTCGTAAGTGAATTGTCTAGTGCTGGCCGCAACTGCAGGATCGGGCGTGCCGTTGCTCAGGATGGCCTCTTCCACGTCTTTGCATGCTAGCGGCACGGGTTTGCCGTTGGGCAAAGCGGCTGCGACGGTGCAATTTGCCGTGGCGTTGTTGTTGAAGGGGTCGCTCTGGCCGTGGTAGACGGTGCTGGTCTTGCGCAGTGATTCGCTCACTTGCGTGGGCAGGCGCCAGTCCGCATGCCAGCTGGTGGTGATCTTGCGCGCTCCCGTTGGCAGCGTTGCACCTACAGGTGTGACCGTGGTGCAATCGACCGTGTTGGCAAGCCCCTCCACACGCACGATCTCCCGGTTGCTGCTGTCGTAGGCGTAGCACACCTTGGTGCCAGCAAAATCCGTGCCGCTGGAAATATTACCGTTGGCGTCATAGGTAAAGTTTGAGGCGGCCGCCGCACAACCGCTGCCCCCAGGCTGAAGAAACCCGCCACTCTTTGCCACGCCTTGCTGAACCTGGAAAGTTTGCGTACGAGCGATTCCCAGCGCATTGGTGGTACTCGTGGTGCCGTCTGAGTTGTAGGTAAGGGTGGTCCTCTCCACGCCGTTAGCGTGCTCGCTAGACAAGGCCCTGCCCTGTTCGTCATAGACCCATTCAGCGTAACGATTGCCTTTTTCGTCAATGATGGCGGTCAGGGCATGAATATAAACAGCGTTCTCGTAGCGGTATTGTTTGCCGCTCCCGTCCGGATAACTGACGGAGACCAGGTTACCAACGGTATCGTAGGCATATCTATACACGCCCCCAACGGGATCCGTCATCTTGACTACACGCAATTGCGCGTCGTACCCAAGACGGATGCTGCGTTGCTGCGGATCGGTGATACGGATCAGCAATCCGGCGGCCAGAGCGGTGGATGTTGGTGCGCCAGCACCATCCAAAACGAAGCCGCCATTCGGGGCAAGGGTGGTGCCGTCGCTATAGCTTAAGGTGGTGGTCCGCCCCGCCGTGTCTGCGACAGAAGTCAGCCTACCGGCGGCGCTATATTGCTCAATGCTGCCATCCTCGACCACGTATGACCAACCGATCAACTGGCTCGACGCATTTAGTTTGCGCGTTAGTGTGGCAGTAATATCTGCATCACTTGTCCATACGCCAGCCACTAACGTGTAGGTACGGATCGCACCCTTCCCTCGGATTACCGAGGCGGTTAAGGCGTTGCCAACTACGGCACGGTGCCAGTCCAGGCGCCAGCCCACTCCCCCAAATGGACCGGCCAATGGCGAGCTGACATCGGCACCGACACTCGTGTAAATGCGCCGGAAAGCCAGGCCTTGCACGGCTTCGTAATCCAACTCAGTTTGATGCTTGAGTCCAGTCGCAGCGTTGATTGGGTTGCCCTGGTCTGGTGCTGTCTTCTGGCAGCCAGGACGGTCGGATGGGAGATTTTTTTCTGGCTTTGGCGTTGGATTCAGTGTGGGCGCAACATCTGGACACACGCCCATCTCAGGCGTCTCACCACTCGGGCAATAGTAAATAGGATAGAACGCCATGCCGCCACCGCCGACGGACGCGGGCTGGCAAGCATACCCCTCCGCATACAGTCGACCGTTGGAATAATAATTGGCCCCGTACTGCATCGACCCGCCACGCGTGATGCAGTATTGAAGGTGAATCCCTCCGTCCCTCGCCTGCCACGCGGCATAGCACTCATCAACATTACTGGTGGTGAAATTTGACGGCGCTGCATTAACGCAGGTACCACTATTTGTTGGCGCGTTAACGCCAGCAAAGGCGGGCGCAACACCCCCCGTGGCGCAGATGGCGAAAAAGGCGATAACGCACCACCGCGCCCAGAATAAGGGCCGCAGTCGACTCACCCGCATCGTGCCCGATGCAAGCGGCTGTAATAAACGCATTGATTTCCCCCCGCCCCATTTTTTTATCTCGCCAAGTTAGGCGAATGTGCGTCGCAGTCTAGCGGCGGGGTGCGGTTCTGTCGTCCTCTATTTGGAGGGCAGTGTCGCGTCGAAGCCACTGCAGCAACCGCCGCTCTGGACTGCCGAGACCAAGCCTGCGAAGTGGCACTGCCTCCGATGATCGCCAAGAACCGGGCGTGCCGCTCGTCATCGGTCTGGCATTGAGCAATCAACTTTTTTTTGGACTTTCAGTACGAAGCGATGTCACTCGGGGAGATGGGACAATTGATCCTGGAAGACCGGCAAAAGGTAGGCTCGCGCCTCCACGGGTGCAGCACGCCATCGATGTCGAGGAAGAGCATCAAGTCGCTCATGAATAGAAAGGCTCAGCGCACGCGCGAAAGCTCTTCGGCCACCACATCGAGGAAGATCTCGGTCCTTTCGTCGGGCGTCAGCGTGTCATATCCAGGGGGCATACCGCCCAGCAGCATTTCAATGGCGGTCAGGCCGGCGTATATCTTTTGCGGGCTCCGCAAGAAAACCCAGAGCAGGGTCGAGTTGACGTCGGCGTCTCGGTATTCCTGGATGGTTTGCTTCAGCAGCGACTTGTCCAGGCGTTCATCGAGTTGGAATGCGGGGTAGCGCCGGTCATCGACTCGGGCTGGCGATGAAAGGAAAATGAATTCGCCGGCGACCGCGCGTTCATAAACCGCCTCCGGCGAACACTTCAGGTGATCAGCCATCTCCTGGGCGGTAAGCACGCCGTATAGATGCGCAAAGCGGCCGCGGTTGCGGAGCAACGGCTCAAGCTTCGGATCCTGCAGGCCTTCAATAGACTTTGATTCCAGTTGGTCCAAGGTGTTGAAGCCCCGTTCCGGAGGAACCTTAATACCAGGGGACTGCCCCTCTGCAACGTCATACCTTCCGATAGCGAATTGGAGCTCGATTTCCGTTGCGGTTGGGTAATGACGCAGGATCACCAGGGCTTCGTGCTTACGCTTTTCCGAGAGTTCACCAGTGGTGACAAGCTCCTGGATGAATTCGCCCGCCCATCGCAATGCACGGGTTCGCTCTGCTGGCGTGGTCATAACGACTCCCTTATTTCATTTCCTGTTTCAATTTCAATTGGCGAACCCGGGATACGGATAAGTCCTCGATACCTTCAATGAAGTCACCACTGGCCTCAATTTAGACTCAAGAAATGATCTCAATCCGTTGGATTCCGTGCGCAGTAGGCAAATAGCGTTCTTTTAACTGAAGCAACAGTTTCTGCCCCAGACATCCAACCAGCCATCAATGAGTTGGAATGGTGTCTCCACACGGCCGCGGCCACAGCAAGGTTTACATCTTGTCCAAGTTCATGGAGCGCGATTTGCAGGTTGACCGCATGCTTGCGTTGAGTGGGATCAGAGGGGGCGTCACTGTCCACACTCGAATCGCTGCATTTATTGACGAGGCTAGATAAATTCGACCTCAAATCACTGAAATCCTGTTGCGCCAATCGGTCGTAGTCCGGGCTTCCAAATTCCCCACCAACTGGAACCATGTTTACCCAATCTCTGTCCTCAGCCGATTGCCAGAAAAATCTGGAGTTATGAAGCCTTGCATGGAAAAGTTGGCTTACGCTGCGTTTTCGTTTCCTGCTGTTCACTTCCAGCCTCCTTCGAAGATCCTTCTCGGATCATCTTCTTCTGTGCGTGCCTGCCTGGTGCAAATCGTACTGCAATTGCATGCCTGCCCATAGCTCAGGACTTGTTCCAAAGGCATCACCGAGTCGATAAGCCATGTCGACTGAAACACCAGAAGTGCCGGACACAATTCTCGACAGCGTTACTCGGGTCACACCAAGCCTCACAGCCGTTTCGGTGACAGCTCTGTCGCCCAGGTATTCCTTGAGCACCTCACTGGGATGGGGTGGGTTATGCATACGTGTCACGTTCAGTCTCCTTGAGGCTTCACAGGAACTGCGATCGCAATCTAACCATGATCCAGTCGAACTCGACTTGGCCAAGCTMCCATCCCTTACCCGACCTGGTAGGCCGAGACCTGGCCAGCTTTAGCCTCCTCAAGGGACAACATCGTGTCCTGGATCATCCGCAAGGGGAGATCTGGGTTGTCCAGAACAGCCTTGCCGATACGCGCCCAGTATTCGATCTGCTTGGGAACAGAACGATGCTCAGCCGCCGCAGCGATCTTTGCGTCTTCCACCAGGTCATCAGAAAGTTTCATGGCGACAGCCATAGCGGCACTCCTTTAAAAAAGGGTTTCATTAAACGTATTCAAGCAATCTTTTAAGCACAAAGACCACAGACTCCCAGAATAGATAGGCAAAATCTTGTGTCAATAGCAACTATTAGCGGTGCAGCACGAAAAACTGAAAAACCTTGAAAAAAGCCGCCAGGGTTGCGCATGCGGATGGCAGAGTCCAATAAGCAGCACGACACCATTCGTTCATTTCGGGTCACCAACGCGGACATCAAATACCTGAGCAGCATGCTCAAGACAATGCTCAGACTCAAGGAAGTGGCGGCCGATGAGCGCACCGGAATTTTGGTCGTCCGGGATACCCCAGAACGATTGCGTCTTGCAGAACGACTCATTGCGCAGCGAGGGTTCCTTTTCAAACGCACGCAGGATGGCTATCTTGTCCTGCAGGCGCCTTCGTCCCTCCACAAGGGCGGCGCCCTGGTCGAAGCGGCGGAAGTACAGCTCGTTGACGATGGCCAGCACGAAGATCTCGAAGGCCATGGTGTGCACCTGCGGGCCCACGGCCTTGATCGCCAGCGTGGGACCGTCTACCGTAACTGTGATGAATTCCCGCTGGAACTCGAAGATGCGCAGGAAGTCCACAAAGTCGCTTTTCATGAAGCGAAGGCCGCGGAGGTAGGCCAGTTCTTCCGGCTGAAAGCGCAAGGTGCAGAGATGGTCGAGCTGCGCATTGACCTCTCCCAGCAACTCGCTCAGCGGGTAAGCCGGCTGGTTGCGGCAGACAAAGCTGTATTCCGCATCGGTCTGCGGATGCCTGTGCAGCATGGTTTGCCACATCGTGAATTTGTACAGGTCGGTATCCAGCAGGCTTTGAATGATGGGTTGCATAAATGGGGTCTGTGATTGAAGAGGGACGCCGGTCAGGCGTTGGCTTGCAAGGTGCTCAACATTTCCGCGCTGGTCGACAGCTTTACGCCACGATGGGCCATGTCGTCCAGGAAGGCCTGGTGCTGCGTCTCAAAGCCGCCAACGGGACTCATGCAGTCGGTGAGCAGCACCACTTTGCCGGTTTTGCCGGACGGAAGGTTTTCGACGATGTGCTCGGTAGTCGCCTTCACGCAGTGGCTGCTGGCCTCACCCGCGATGACGAGTAGGTCCGCTTGGTCTAGCGAAGCAATCAGGGCCGTGTTGAGTTGCGTCGCAGGATCGTCTTCATCCGGCACCTCGGCCTGCATGGCGCTGTAGTGCTCCGTCCAGGGGTTGCTGCCTTTGCTGATCTTCTGCACCATGGCCAGTTGGCTGTCTTCCCAGAGGTTGTAAGCCGCCTTGACCGCCGCATGGACGTTGTGGCCCCAACTGCCAATTTCGCAGTGCACCGGCCACACCATCAAGGTGTAGCGGCCGCGCCGCTCGAGTTCGTCGATGTAGTCCAGTGCTCTGGGCAGCATCGACGCCTCCTGGGGCACGTAGTCGCCCTTGCGCACCTGCGCGGCGGTGATGGGCGTGAATGGCCCCACATCCTCACCCGCACCGGTTTTCCAGAAGGTCGGGTGGGCGATGTCAAACCTGTGGTGGGAGTCCAGCGTCACGCCGATGGCGGAGATGCCGGATGCGCCTTGCTGTATCAGTTTCGCCAGGCGCAGCATGTCCGCGTGGGCACCGGCGACGGGCAGGGCTGGAGAGGTGATTGCCCCCGTCACGGGATCGATGGGCCGCCAATCGGCAGGCAGATCGCAAAAGTCGTTTTGCGGGTCGATGATCAGAAGCTGGATGTTTTTCTTCATGTTGTCCTCCTTTGATATGAATGGGTGCAATGCCGCCGATTCTCGCAGCAGCGGTTCGCTATTGCTCCACCAGAACGCCCTTAGTGGCGCAAACACCGATGCGGGCTTCCATGCCTGCGGTAAAGCGCAGGAAGTCCGATTCCATGCCATCCGAGAAGATCACCCCGTTGTCCGGCATGCGCGAACGCAGCGTCAGTACTTCCGACTCCCCGATCTCGCCATAGAGCAGGGAGGTCTGGGATGCCCGGCTGGCGAATGGTTCCCTTACGGCGAAGATCAAATGATCCGTGTCGCGGGGCAGGGGTTCGTAGCCATCGCCCTGCCCATGCCCCACGGCCCTGGCAATGCCGACCGAACCCGTGACGATGCTTTTAAGCCAGGCCGTGGAGCCCAGTCCGGTCGAGACGATGAGACCGGAAGAGGACTGCGCCTCTTTCATTCCCCGAAACTCGATGTCGTAGAGCGCCGAGGTATGGCTTTTCGGGCCTATGAACAAATCGTTGACGCCTCTCAGCACCTGGCCGTCAGACAGCGTGGCCTCCGCCATGGTGACCAGCGAGGTGGCGCGGCTGTCCCTGGCCACCCCGGGCAGTACCGCGCCCACCTGCAACGGTTCAAAGGGAAGTAATACGCCGTCCCAGCGTTTGGGTTCCGGGTTCACGCCAACCAGCGGTTGGCCGTTCAGGTATTTCAGGGTATTGGCCACCATGCCATCCTGGCCCAGCGTCACCACGATGTCGTCCGCCGCAAAAATGTAGTTGGTCAGGTGCGCGCGGTCGATGATCTGGTAGCGGCCCCAGGCCTGCAGCGCCTCCACCACCACCCGCAGGCTGGAGGCATAGGCCTCGCTTTCCCGCAGGTAGTCCGTGAAGTCCGCACCCAGGTGCTCCAGGTAGAACCTGGCCTGGCCCAGGGTCTGGTAGCGCGCCACCAGCTCTTCCAGTCGGGTCTGGCGCGTCACCAGGACGACCTTGCGGTTCTCGGCTGCAGACATGCTGGCTTCCTTTCGCTTACTTGCGGGCTGCTGTCTGCCCGAGCCGGCTGCTGGCGCCCGCACCGGCAAGCAGCGAATTGAGCAGTTCAGGCGACATGTTCAGCTGGCCGATCTTCTCGGCCTTGTCGGCAATGCCGCCGAAGGCCTGGGCAATCAGCTGGGCCGGGTCCATGCCGGCGGAAGCCAAGGCCTGGATGGTGCGGGGATCCACCGCCTGGAAGGTTTTCATGATGGCTTCCAGCCGGGCGGCCTCTGCCTCGGCCAGGGTTCTCGAATTGGCGGCCTGGCCATTCACGTACAGCTTGCGCTTTTCTTCCAGCGAGACGTCCGCGTCCATCTGTTCGGTGCGCAGCGCGTTTTCCTTGCGCATGACCGATGCCTTGGCCGCCATCCTGGCATCTTCTATCTGGCTGCGCTTGTCTTCCACGGCGACTTCCGTGTCCAGTTCATTCTCCCGAATGGCGCGCTCGTTCTGGACCGCGGCCATGCGGCGCAGGTAGATGGCGTCATCTGCGGCTTTCAGGTTGGCCTCGCGGGATTCGGCTTCCAGGGCCCGGGCAATGTCGGGGGTCGGCTTGATGGCCAGGATGGAGACGCCAAGGACTTGCAGGCCCAAGGCGGCGATCTCGGGCTGGGCGCCAAGGCTGGCTTCGGCGTGCCGGGCGATTTCGGCTGAGGACAGCAAGGCCTCCTTGAGGGCCAGGGCCTGGACCTTTTGCTGGATGATCACCTGGACCTGCATGCCCACCCGGTCACCGAGCTTGAGCGGATCGTCCGATGCATAGCCCTGACCATTGGCTTTGAGGGAGAAATCCATCAGCCGGGCGGTCAGCTGGGGCGTTTTGACCTGGTAGGTGACCTGACCCTGCACCGTCACGTTCTGGAAGTCGGACGTCACCAGGGTCAGCATGAAGGGGTGATGGGCGCTGGCCACGGGCACCGCCACCACGGGGGAAGTGGGCGCATAGTAGTAGAACGACTGGCCGGCGCCCTCGCGGACCACTTTGCCTTTCTTGAACTGGATCAGGTGAACCGTCGGTTGGGACTTGATGAATCTGATGCCTAACATGGCGCGCTCTCCTTTTGGTTGCTGAACTTATTAGGTTGTACTGAACAACCTAATATGAGTTGCATAATACAACTTAATTCAAGTTTGTCAACCAGGAGCGCAAAAATGGCGACCAAAGCAAGCAGCCTGAGTTTTGAACGACCGTTGACCACGGTCGATGTGGCGATCTTCACCGTGTTGAATGACCACTTGCAGGTCCTGCTGGTCAAGCGGCCCGATGGACCTGCGGAGCCCTTCCCGAATGCCTGGGCCCTGCCTGGCGGCTTCGTGGACGTGAGGAAGGACGACTCGCTGGAGGCCTGCGCCAGGCGCAAGCTACTCGACAAGACAGGCGTGAAGAGTCCGTATCTGGAGCAACTGGGCAGTTGGGGAGGCAAGAGCCGCGATCCGCGCGGCTGGTCGGCGACGCATGCCTACTTTGCGTTGTTGCCGGCTGACTCTGTGCAACTGGCGCAGGACGAGGTCGCACCGGCCAAGTGGCATCCGGTGGACGAGCCATCACCGCGCAAGCGGCTGGCGTTTGACCATGGCGACATCTTGCAGGCCGCGCTGGAGCGGCTTCGGAGCAAGGTGGAGTACACCTCGCTGCCCGCGTTTCTCCTGCCCGAACCGTTCACGCTTCCGCAACTGCAGAAGGTCTATGAAGTCGTTCTGGGGCGAGCCATCGACAAGAGCGGCTTCCGGACTCGCGCATTGGCCGCTGGCTTTCTTACAGAGGATGGATTCCTGGACGTTGGATCGCCTCGGCCGGCCATGGGATACCGCCTCAAAGCCCGCGACTCTGCGGCGTACTTCCCCAGAACGTTCAGTCCCAGGAGTACTTAATAAATGGGACCGAGACCTCTTATTGCCCCGAGATCGGGTCACTCTACCCACAGAGACCTTGCAGGGTTTCATGGCATCGAGGCGGTTCGCTAATGCCCGCTTGTGGTCGCTGACAGCCACTCAACAGGTGGGTTGGTGAACCGGTTAACCGACACCCCCAGCTTCCACTCTTGGGAGGTCTGCAATGTGGCGACCAAATAGCGATGCTCACTGACTCCAACGGGTCGCAATGCTGCGCCGCACAAAATTGGCCGTTTCCTACATTAATCAGTCGAGTTGAAATTGCTGTTCTGAATACCGCCATGTAAGGCGCTTACATAGAAAAACAGAGTCTTCTTGGCCGAGGCGATTGTCTCTGCGCCAGACATCCAGCCCGCCATCAACGAGTTGGAATGGTGCCTCCATACCTCTGCCGCGACGCCGAGGCTTACCTGTTGCCCTAATTCTTTTAGTGCGATTTGTACATTGACTGCATCCTGGCGTTCATCCGCCTGAACGCCGCCAGCCCTGGACTCGGCCAAATCACTGCAAGCCTTGATGAGGTAGGACAATTTCGATTGAAACTCCGCCCGGTCTTGCTCCATCAGTCTCTCGTAGTCCGGGCTCCCGAACTCCCTTCCAACTGGAGGCATGTTGTCCCACGCTCTATCCTCATCTGAGGGCAGTGCATTTGAATCGAGTTTTTCCAAATGATCTGCCAATGACCCTTTTGGTCGCATGACAACGTCAATGCGATCCTCAGGACCAACCCAAAATTCATGGCACCCCGCATGTTCTGAAAACACTGCGACTCTACAAATGGATTTGTCTACCTTCCGTTTATCAATATCGCCCAGATAAAACGCGCGTCGAAAGGTCAGATCACTGCCATCTTCAAATACGATATGTACACTCGAATCTGGGAAATCGCTGGCGCAAAGTCCATCCTCAAGGATGGCTTCTTCAGAGCGTCCAAGGCGTTTAGAAAGTGACTGTTTCCAAAGCCTAAGTAGATCATTTGTATTCATGGACAATCCTTTCGATTGAGCCACATGCGGGCAAAGCCTGCAAGATCTTCGTGTTTTGAGTGGGCAAGCGCCAGATCCGCACCGAACGCCCATGGGCTGACACGGGCAAAAATTCGCTCCCACGTCTGGCCGACGTGCGCAAGGTGCTTGCACTCTTGCACAGGCTTGGCTCGCGGCGAGAATTTGTAGGCACGAATCGTGGTCAGACCGCTCCAAACTCATATTCCATCAAAACAGGGTGAGGTGTAAAGCGCACCGACTTCGCCGATCAGATACTTTCTTCGCTGATCTTGGGCTATTCACGATGTCAAAGGTCCATAAATTGGCGCGCCAATCCCGATGAGGAAACAACTGGCTGGAGAGCCCGTCGCGGAGAAAACCGCACACCGGGTTCGGAGGGAGGGGCCTGACGGTACTTTCCACCTCGTGTGCCCGTTTATGTAGATCCATCTGGCATACCCATATACATAGCATCCAAAACAATTAGTTGAGCGACAAGTGGGCTGCTTGAGGTGTGTCCGCTAAGCGAAGACTGAACGTAATATTTGCCAAGTGGAAACGAGAGAATTTCACTCACGCCTTCAGGCGATTGCACCCCCCACTTTTTACAAATTTGGTCTGATAAAACTTCTAGTGCGGTACGAGGAGAATCAAAAAATGCTCGAAACTTTTTTACCCGCTCTACCCATGCGCTTGGTCTGAATTTTTCACTTCGCGTGCTAAACGCGTCCTCGCATTGCGAAATCAAAGAGAGATATCCTTCATTCGCAGTTGCCGGTAGATCAGCGAACAGTGCAGACCCACATGCGGTACAGCTTTCCCCTGGTAGCCTGAACTGATTTCCGGTGTCTAACGGTTTCTTACAGTTTTCGCAGTACACGCTTAAGGGCACCCCATGGACTGAGCAGGAGCGGATGAATGGCAGCTGATGAATAACTCGCCAAGCGGCAAACCCCAGCTTCAACTGATCGGAACAAGCGCAAATTGAGCACCACCTCAACCCGAGGGCTCCCGCCTCAGGCACATGGATTCTTTTGTATTGAGCAGATCTTACCGACGTTCCCACCTTTAACTGGGCCGCCCATTTTGACTCTACAGACTTGCTCAACCCTAATGCGTAGAACCCAAAAAGGGTATGTTGCCGAAGTACCTGATCTGGTGTCAGGTAATCCGCAAAGTAGCTGCGGGCAATGTTATTCGCACCCGCACCGAAAAAGTTGGATGGGATCCCTTTGCGGTGCCCGTAAACTCGTTCCACAGCAAGTCCTCTACTCGGATACCCCCCAAATCTCTGGGCAATTACTGCCGCTGAATAGATCAACGAGCCCGGAGGAAGAAGCGGAGAAGACGCTGGAAGGGCTGTTGTGGACTCTATTCTTGACGCTACGTTCACGAAAACAGCTTCTTTGGAAAAGTTGTGGACTTTAGACGATAAAACGCTGGCACCAAAATGCAGATCTCTCTCTGAAAGGCTGTTGTGGACTCTATTCAATCAAACCACGCCCTGATTCAACTTAATAGAGTTCAAACCAGCCGCATATTCGACGCAAGACTGATGAATGGGCAACTGCCCTTGCTGCTTGGGAAGGTTGACATGATTAAGCATCTAATACGTCCCGCTCACACGTCAAATCACGAAGCTGGTCGATGAGTGCTCGCAAGGGTTTGTCCCGGTCGGCAAGTTCGGTTACGTTGATGTAAAAGCCTCTCGCCACCTCTTTCTCGAATCCCCTCAGGCGCACGTGTATTGGACTATCGGACCCAGGATTCGTCACAGCCAAACAGACTGCCCAGCCGACGTTCTGACGCCAAAGCAGGTCTCCGACTTTGTGAGTGATAGACCTCTCGCTCTGCTCGCGCATTTCCGTCTCCCAAACTGGCCAGAGGAACTCCTCAATCTCGAATAGCAGTCGCGTTATGGTTGGGGCTACCTCAACGAGGTACGACCGGGCGTCGTCGATGCGGATATTCCCTAATAGTCCAGCGATTCGGCCCGGCAGTGCAGATGCCAGAAGTTGCGGTGAGGTGAAGACTTCCCTCATGGCTATTGCCTTGTCGATGTCAGTTCCGATCCCCTGCCAATTTGCATTGCCCAGCGTGGCGACAAGCACTACCCAGAGCGTTCCATCGCCAACCACGTCGTTAAAAGTCGACTTTTGATCGTTCTGCTTGTAGCGCTGCTCGACGACACCTAGCAGCCCACCAGTTCTCGGCCCATTCCCGCAGAAAAGGATCGAGAACACCTCCAGTGCCCACCTCTCTGCGAGAGCCGGTCTGACCCAGCCCCTACGCTTCCCCCGCAGCGCCACCGCCAAAGGAAACGACACAGCCTGCACCATCTGCGTGGCCGTGCAACGGTTGGCGAACGTCGTCGAGGACATCTGCCCAAGAAAGGTAGTGATCTGCGCGGCCAGTCGCTCTCGGAAGCGGTCTTCGACGGGGACAGGCTCCTGAGTGGCGTTTTCTTGTCCTGTTTCTTTTTCGACTCCTGCCGCCCCCCCCTCGTCGGGCAGTTGCTCCTCATCGAGTTGTTCGTCCTGGGCCGCAGCCGAACCAGCCCCCTCGTCAGCTTCGGCGTCGAATAGCAGTTGAAGGATGCCAGTAAGGGACAGATTTCCAGGTTGGGGCGAACTGAAATGCGGCAATGACTCTTGCTGATCCTCCAGGTGAACAATCAAATCGTTCGGGTTGACTGGCGCAGAGGGCGCATCCTCTTCGTCCTCGGCCTTGTCGTTAGCGCCTGAGCCGAAACCAGGATCGCGAAAGGATGCCGTGTCATTGAACAAGGCCTGGGCGACCTCTTGAAGCTCGTCAAGCATCTGACGTTGCTCTCCCGAATTTGCAATGCGTTCAAGTCCCTTGAATGGCTCCAGCAGCCTGGCGGCGTGGCTTGCATGCTCTAGTGCAGTGATGTCGTTCACCCACTTGGATAGCGTCGTCCAGCGATCATCCCCGCGCGTGATTAATACCGACGCGAAAGCCGTTGCCGATCCAAGGCCCTCCTGCAATGCGCATTCCCAGTACCCACCCGGGCCATGCGGGCGCATCATCGGCAGGCGATGACCGGCGAGCAGAAGTTCAACGGTCATGTCTGGCGCTGGCATCGGGCCTATATTTGCTTGCAAACGGCGGGCCAAACTATCCCAACGAAGAGACTTCAGTGCGTAGTCGCTGGCACTGGTTGCCAACTCGGTCGTGCTGACCGTCTTTGGCTCCAGCAAGTCGGCAGGATGCTGCGTCGGTGCGCTGAACACGCCGAGCACTCCCTCAAACTCCTCATCATTCGGTTGATCGTAAACGACCACTGTTTCTACATTTCCCCCCTGATTCGGAGGTAGCAACCAGGCAGCCGCAGAACAGTTTGCCGAGCCCATGACTGCGGCAGGACCGCTCGGCCCCTCGAACCAGCAGAGCTTCGCATGCAGGGGGCGACCCACCGGCGCGGCAACTAGCCGCAGCTGCAGTGGCAGATCCGCCAGTTGTTCGGGGATAAAACTGGCTGTCGATGGTGTGAGCGCCACGGTGGCATGCTTCACACCGAAGGTCGAGTGCGCCCACCTCAGAAATGCGCCGGACTCGTCGGTCGACCCGGTGAGGATCTTGACTTCGTCGAATTGCCGACCGGCCCACCGCTGCGCAAGGGCGGGTCCCAGCGCTCGCCCCTGCCGGCTGTGAAGCACCGGGCTTAGCGCCCCTGGTACCACCGGCGTCAAGCTAAGCCACGGCACGTCCTTCATGCGGCGCACGGCGTCGCGCTCCAGATCACCGCCACACCAGGAAAGTACATCGTCGAGGAACGGATGTAGCCAGCCCCCCTTGTCGGCTTGCTCAGGCCCAAGCATCCAGGCAGTTCCCAGCTCCTGATTGCCGCCCCAGCCGGAACTAGTGACGTTGCCGCTACCCAGCATAACCACGCCATCTTTCGGACCGAGTCGCAGAAACACCTTGGAATGGAACGCTCCCAAGTGCTTCGCGCCTGCAAGGAGATATTGTTTGCCCAAATGCCAGAGCTGACCGGCGGCCGCCTCCGTCGAAACTTCGATCTGGCCTTGATCGCCAAGGACAAGAATGTCACTCGACCGCCCCGCCCACAGGTCGGGCAAAACCACCTGTTCGAAGAAGATCGGATCGAACGAATAGGTCAGCAGCAATGCCTTGTGATAGGACCGCTCACGGAAAAAAAGACGAGGATTCACACCGCAGCCCCTTCCGACAACACCTTGAAGGCGCGCTTGAGCACTACATCACCATCGGCAGTGATGCCTCCGGCGTCGATCAACTTGAGCTGACTGAGCCAACCCAAGGCTTGTTGAATCCGCGACGCCGTGCGCCCTGCGGCGAAGCCTTTGCGCCGGGAGAACCACTTGTTGCCCTCAGCGGTGAGCAGCGCGACGTCGCGCTGAAGATCGACCTGCAGCCGCGACCACGTGATCTGAAGATGCTGCTGCACCGTCCGGTAAGCGAATTCGGCGGCGACGTCGCGCAAGGGTCGATCCTCGCGATGGAAGCGCTCCAGCTCAGGCAGGATGACATCACGCACACCCACACGCCGCCATCCTTGGTACGAGAGACTGCCGTACTCCCTGCCGTTCTCGCGCACGGCATCGCCAACACGAGCGGCCGCAAGAATCCAGGCCACCACGGCCAGCGACAACGCTCCGGCACCCGACTTCAATGCTCGCTTATACAGCATCGGCTCAATCAGTTTGTCAGACCATCGGCTGATCCCGTGCGTCTGCAAGCTACCAGCCGAAACGCAGTCTTCGATGCGGCGTTGAAGGTCCCGAAACGACAGTGCGGTAACCGACTCGCCAGCCCCAAGCAGCCCAAGGTCCCGTAGAGCGGAGTCGTGCTCTTCAACGCGCTCCATCAGCGCCGCAATGACGACATCACGGTCAGCTCCCGAAAGGCCACCATCGGGACTCCCCAGGATCTCGTCCATCACGGCGGCCAGCACGGCCTCCTGTGTCACAGCGACGGAATCTCGCACGCAGTAGGTCGTCCAACCATCGGCAGCATGATCGAGAGACGGCTCACCGAAACGTGCCACTGAGCACGCCGTGTCGAACAGGTCGCCCTCTGATGGCCGTTTCTTCAGTTTCGATGCCAGCGCCAGCAGGCTCGCGTAAGTCTCAATACGTGCCCACTCCGTCGGATGCCGTGCTTTGGGACGCGGTTTCGCCGGGACTATGGCCGCAAGCAATAGCTCCCGCTCATCGTCGGGAATCTGGTCGATGCGAGCAACCGCCCCGATTTCATGCAGATCATCCATGGACACCCGGGCAAGATCCCCCTGCGACAGCAAACGCCAGATTATGGGAACCCGTGACAACCGCTGATCCATCGCAGTTGCAAGGGGCACCCCGCGTTCGGCAACCAAAGCGGGTACGGCCTTATCTCGCGTCCTAGTGAGGCCCAGTTGGTCTGATGGGCCGGCATAGATCGTGGATGCCGGCGCCATGACGAGTGCGGAAACTTCCATCTCCGACGTTTTTGCATCGAGACGCACCAGTGCCTGATCAGCCCCGATGAGGCCACTGATAAACCGGTTCTGGGTCAAATTCCCTAAGACCAAGGCGGACTCGAGGCGCGCCGCGAAGTCCGTGAAGGTCTGCCAGCTATCGGGTTGCCCACTCTGACCGTATCGATGAATCAACCAGGACCGAAACGCAAGATAACGTACCGATGGCGTCACGGTGGTAACCCCATCGAGCAACGTGCCGCCAATAAACTGGACCGGAAGACGCAATCCGAGCAGATCCAGGCCGCCGGTGATCACGGCGCTACTATTGATCCACTCCGGGGATTGAAGGCTCTTCGCGACCGGCATCAGAGAAGGCCCCGGTTCACGCCTGGGCCCCCGTCGGTGGCTGCATCTTGAACTACACCCGGGTTCAAATGAGGAAAATTGTCAACCATCAATGAGAGTCCTTCCATTGGCGGGCACGCCCGCTCCTGACGGCCCGGCGCAGGCAGTCGAGCATGTGTTGTTCATCGAGCGGCTTTTCCAGCCAGTCGGAAATCTCCAGCGACAGCCGCTCGGCGCGCACTTGATCCTCCTCCGGTGTCACCGACAACACCACGACAGGCAGGCCGGCGGTGCGCTTGTCCCTGCGCAACTCCGCAATCAGGTCGAGGCCGTTTTCATGGGGCAGTTTGATGTCTACGGTCATGGCCGCATAGGACTCCATCTTGAGGTAGTCGCGTGCCTGTGCCGCCGTATGGGCCACATCCGCATCGAATCCGCCTCTGTCCAGCATCATGCCAATCAGCTGTGCGACATCCGGATCGTCCTCACACACCAGAATCCGTGGCCGTGCAACCGCATAGAGGCTCATCGGGGCCGTCACGGGCGGGGCCTCCTTCCATTGCGGCAATTCGAAAAAGAAAGTCGTTCCGACGTTCTGCTCCGTCGTGAAGCCAATGCTTCCTTCCATGCGCTCCACAATGGCTTTGGAAATGTTGAGGCCCAGGCCTGTTCCACCCCGCTGCCGCGTGTCAGACGCGTCGGCCTGGGAAAACTTCTGGAAGATGTGTTTGCGAAATTCTTCAGGTATGCCGGGGCCCTTGTCGCGGATCTCGACGCGCACGCGCTCCGCCTCGCTGCGCAGCAGAATCTGCACCGTACCTTCCGCCGGGGAGAATTTGATGGCGTTTGACAGCAGGTTCGTCACCACCTGAATCAGGCGATCGCTGTCCGCGTAGACACTCACCGGACGGCGGCCGGTACGCAGCACCAGCTTCACCTGGTGCTGCGCTGCAAACCCCTCGTTCGCGGCGAGCACCTGCTCCATCAGGGGCTCCAGTTCCACCGGCTGCATCTCAAAGCGCATTTTGCCGGACTCGATTTTTTCGCTGTCAAGGATGTCGTTGATCAGGCGGATGAGCCGTTCACAGTTGTTTTTGGCAATGCCCACCAGCGCTTTCGCTTTCTCTGGCAACTCGCCGGTGACGCCGCCCCAGACCAGCCCCAGCGAGCCGCGTATGGACGTGAGGGGGGTCCGCAATTCGTGGCTGACGGTGGACACGAACTCGCTCTTCATGCGGTCAACGCGCTTGAGCTCGGTGACGTCGTTGCCCAGCGCGAAAAATCCGATGGCCTGGTCCCACTCCTTGCCCTCGCCATAGCGCGGAAAATAATCCATCACGTATTCGCGGCGCCGGCCGGTGGCGCTCACCTGCTCGCGCTCATACCGCACCGAATAGCCCCCAAGCGCTTCCGCGACGTGGTCTTTCACCCCTGCGTAAAACTCTGCCCCCATCACCTCCAGCAGGGTTTTCTGGTGAATTTGCTCGTGCGACAGGCCAAACGCTTCTTCATAGGCCTTGTTGTGGAACTGGAGGCGCTGGTCTTTGTCAACGTAGGCAATCAGCGCGGGAACGGTATCCGTGAGCTGGCGCAGTTGTGCTTCGCTGTCGCGCAATGCCTGGCTGATCCGTTTGCTTTCGGTGATGTCGCGAATGATGGCCGTGAACAGCCGCTGTCCGCCCACATGGACGTCCCCGAAAGACACGTGGACCGGAAATTCGGTGCCGTCGCGGCGCACCCCGCGGACCTCGGTGCCGGCCTCCCTGAAATCGCGGGGGCGGCGGGCCAGGGCCTCATAAAATGCGGTGAAATTCGCCCGGTAGCGCGCCGGCAACAAAGTAGCCACCTGGCGGCCGACCAGGTCTTCAAGCGTGTAGCCGAAGAGGGACCGCGCGGCGCTGTTGGCGCCGACAATAATGCCTTCCGGGGTGGCCGTCACCACCCCTTCTGCCATGCTCTCGGTCACGGCCCGGCTCATGGCTTCGCTGTCGGAAAGCCGCGCCTCCACAAGGCGGCGCTGGGCCTGAAAGCGGCTGATCATCAGGAGGGCCCATGCCAATACGGCAAGCGAGAGCACGCCGCCTGACAAAATCAGCCGCTTGACGGTCTGGGCGCTCTGCCGGGTCTCTTCCTTTGAGCGCTCCAGCGCCAGCGTTTCAGCGCTTTTGATGCGATGGGCCAACGCGTCAATCTCCTGGTGAAGCTGACGGTTCGGGCCATTGCCGACCAGGGCCGCGGCAGCCTCCAGCCCCACCTGCTGCCGGGCCGCGACGGTCTGCTCCATCACTTCAACCCGCCGGGTGATCAGGTCTTTCAGCGCAAGCAACGCCCGCGACGTGTCGGTTGGCGGTTGCGCGCCGGACACGTGCAGCAGCGCCTGTTGCAACCGTGCCCCGCCTTGCCGGTACGCCGTCAGGTCATTTGCCGCATGGGTGAGGAGGTAGCGCCGTTGCAGGGACTCCGTGGTGTTGAACTGGGAAACGACTTCCTCCAGAAGCAGTGCCGTTTCCCGGGTTTTCGTCTCCTTTGCATCGCTGATCAATGCATTGATCGTGATGTACGACGCGGCCGTACTCAGGACGATCAGGACCAGCCCCATGCACAGGGCCAGGTTGACAGTGGCGCGAAAGGGTAGCTTCATGGTGGCTTTTTTGGGTTTGGACCTCGTCGCAGGGTTCAATGTGCCAGGGTCGGTGACCGCGGACTCCCCCGAAACGGCTCATCCACGGCAGCGCGTGAAGGTGTATGCAGGCCGGATACGCCACCGCGGCATGCCATGCCCGAGTGATTTATACACGGGTTGGCAGGCCGTCCATCGCCCGGGGCCTGCATTACTGCTGCCCGACCACCGTCCGCACTGCCTCCAGCAGGGAATCGATCTCGACGGGCTTGGTGATATAGCCATTGGCGCCACCCGCCAAGCCTTTCAACACAGACTCCCGGGTTGCTTTGGCAGTCAGCATGATGACAGGCACATCCTTGAGTGCCGGGTGCGCACGCATTCTGAGCAGAATGTCAAAGCCATCGGCATCGGGAAGCATCACATCGAGAAGAACGAGATCGGGCCTCGGGGGTTTACGAAACTCGGCCACGACCTCGGCACGGGACCCGGCGACTCGCACATCAAACCCTTCAAAAATCAGATACTGGCTCAGGAAACTGGCCAGAAGCGGGTCGTCATCCACAACAATGGCCGATAAGCGCTGCCCCGGAGTACGCGTGGGATGCACCGCGCGCTTGTGCGCAATCCGGACGTAGTAGCTGGAGTTCTTGAGTGACGCGGCACAGGCATCGGCTTCAGCGTTGGCCTGGGTCAACGCCATGGCGCTGAACTGGAACTGCAGCGACGCGGCAAAGGAATCCGGATGGACCACCGCCGCAAGGTTCTTGAAGACCAGATTCCGGAGCGTCTCATCGAATGTTTCGAGAGCCGCTGCACTCATGCTCTGCCGAATCTGCGCCAGCGTCAAAACACCGTCAAGTCGCACCAGCAATTCGACCTCGGGCGGCGAAATGGTGGTGACCGAACCACGCAACTCCTGTTCGCCGTTCGAAGTAACCCCGTAAACATCGGTGTAGTCCAAGGTATTGGCTCCTCTCGTGACATGCGGCGTGACATGCGCCCGGTTGCTGTCAAATTCTGGTGCTTGAGGGGCGGCTCATCCGCAAGCACCTCCCCAAAATATACCCTCAGATTCTGGCGCACCAGCCTCTGCATATTACCCCGACCCCGGCTCAGAAAGATCAAGGCGCAGCGGCTTCGGGCGGCAAGCCGGCATCCAGCGCGCCCATCAGTTCGCCCAGGGATACCTCCAGCGCTGCCAGTCGCCCGTCAATGGCTTCACGCGGCAGGCTTTCACCGAGGGCCAGTTCCAGCGTTTCTGCGTCATGTGGCACACGCGTTGCACCAATCTGCCCCGCGATACCCCGCAAGGCATGGCTCAGCATCTCAGCCGTTTTCAGCTCACCTTCTTCCAGGGCCTGGCGGATGCGCGCGATCGTTTCCTGGTGGCTTTGCTGGAAGCGGCGGAGCATCGAGACGTACAGCGGGTTGAGCCCCATCGCGCGAGACAGTCCCAACGCCAGGTCCAGGCCCACCACGTGGTCGGGCAATAAAACATCGGCTGAATCCCCCTCCACCGCCACCTCTACCGCCCCGGCCCTGGGGGCAGCTTCAGTGACTGGCACGGCGGCGGCAGCCGCCGGCGCTTCCAGGCTCTCAAGCGCCTTGCGAAGCTGGGCAGCGGCTTGCGCCCGCTCCGCATCCGTCAGCCGGCCCAGGTCGATGTCCATGCGCAGTCCCGGCTTGTCACTCTGGATGATGCCGGCATCGCCTGCCGGGGCGATGGCCGTGTTACGGACAGCATAGATGGCGATGGGCTCGGAGAAGCCCTTGGCCAGCAGGGGGTCCCGCGCATCAGCGAGGATCTCGCCCTGCACCAGGGCATGGGTTTCGCTGGAGATCAGGATCCCGCCGGGCTCTGCTGCCTGCTCAAGCCTGGCAGCGAGGTTCACCTCACGCCCGATGATGGTGTACTCCATGCGCAGCGCACTGCCGAAATTGCCCACATCGCAGAAGCCGGAATTGATACCGACACGTATCTCGAACGTCTTGCTGATGCCCATGCTGCGCCAGCGCCGCTGCAAATCCTGCATGCGCTTTTGCATCGCCATCGCCATCCTCACGCACTGCAAGGCATCCTGGCGCGGCCCCAGGCTGTGGGGGTCACCAAAAAATATGACGATGGCGTCGCCGATGAATTTGTCCAGCGTCGCGCCGTATTCCGCCGCGATCTGCGACATCTCCGCGAAATAGCTGTTCAGCAGCAGTGTGACTTCTTCGGGTTGCCATTGCGCCGTCGAGGCGGTGAAATCCTTGATGTCGGAAAAAAACACGGTCAGCCGTTTGCGCTGCGTCTGAATTTCTGCCTGGCGGGAACCGTCGAACAGCGACTGGTAGACCTGCGGCGCCAGGTAGCGCGACAGCTGCTCGGACAAATCCTTCAGGCGTTTGGCATTGGCGCTGCGTTCCAGATGGAGCCTGACGCGGGCCAGCAAAATGGGCGGGCTGATCGGCTTGGTGATGTAGTCCGTGGCACCCAGATCCAGTCCTTTTTGTTCATCCGCCACGCTGCCGAGGGCGGTGAGGAAAATGACCGGGATATCGGCCGTGCGCGGGTCCCTTGCCAGCCGGCGCATGACCTCATAGCCATCCATGGCGGGCATCATGACGTCCAGCAGGATGAGCCCGGGGCGCGGATTGCCCTTTGCCAATTGCAGGCCGGCCTCGCCATCGCCAGCCACCAGCACCTCGTATCGCTCCCGCAGCAAGGCCTCGAGGAAATAGCGGATATCCGCCGTATCGTCAATCACCAGAACGCGGGGCCGGTGCGGCTGCACCGGGGCAGTCATGGCACCAGCACCCGGATGGAGCAGCTCGCCCGCTCCCGGCCTCGCTACGTTATGCATGGTCCGGCTCCTCCATTAAAACCAGAGGCACTTTTTTGCGCCCCGGCGCGCCGCCTCAGTTCGCCAATGCGGCCCGCATCGCGTCAATCACCGCCTTGTAGTCGGGTTTGCCAAAAATGGCGCTGCCTGCCACAAAGGTATCCGCGCCGGCGGCGGCCACACGCGCGATGTTGTCGGTCTTGACGCCGCCGTCGACTTCCAGGCGAATATCCTTGCCCGAGGCGTCAATGCGTTTTCGCGCCTGCTCGATCTTGCGCAGCGCCGAGTCGATGAAGCTCTGCCCGCCAAAGCCGGGGTTGACGCTCATGATCAGGATCAGGTCTATGTCGTCTATGACCCAGTCCAGCACCTCCATGGACGAGGCCGGATTGAACACCAGCCCGGCCTTGCATCCCTTGGCTTTGATGGCCTGCACGCTGCGGTGCACGTGGCCGGACGCCTCGGGATGGAAGCTGATCAGGTCGGCGCCCGCATCGGCAAACGCGGCAGCCAGCGCATCGACGGGCTGCACCATCAGGTGCACATCAATCGGTACCGGCGAGCCATCGGATTTTCTGGCGTGGGGTTTCAGCGCCTGGCAAATCATGGGCCCGAAAGTCAGGTTGGGCACGTAGTGGTTGTCCATCACATCAAAGTGGATCCAGTCGGCCCCCGCCGCTATGACGGCCTCAAGTTCCGCACCGAGGCGGGCGAAGTCGGCGGACAAAATGGACGGAGCAATCCGGTAGGTGGGCGGCGTGGTTTTACTCATGGGGCGATTGTCGCAGCAAGCCGCCCCCCGCTGCCGGGGGGGGGCCGTTACACCGGCACGGGTTGAGGCGGTTAATATGGACGCCCACAGTTTTTCCAGCCATGTCCAAATACCATTTTTCCTGCGAAGTCGTCCCCCAGTACCAGCCTGACCAGTCAGCGCCCGAAGACCTGATTTACGGGTTTTCCTATACCGTCACCCTCACCAACACCGGGGATGTGACCGCCCAGCTGATCTCCCGCCACTGGATCATCAGCGACGCGAACGGCCACACCGAAGAAGTCAAGGGGCTGGGCGTGGTGGGTCACCAGCCGCTGCTCAAGCCGGGCGAGTCCTTCCAGTACACCAGCGGCTCGCGCCTGCGCACGCCGACCGGCACCATGCACGGCAGTTATTTTTGTGTGGCGGAAGACGGCGCGCGCTTCGAAGTGGCCATCCCGATGTTTGTGCTTGAGGCGCACCAGGGGGGCAATCCGGCCGGCCGCGTCCTGCATTGACCCGGCCGATGAAAGACCTGCCCACCCTGCTCCGGGCGCTGAACCCCGATGCCGACCTGACCGGGCGCCATGTGTGGCTGATCCGGTTGTTCGCATGGATTCGCGGCGACCAGACCTCGGTCCAGGCGGCCGTGGCGCGGGTACAGGCTTTCCTGGAGGCCGCCGAGGCGCAGCCGGACGTTCAGCGCCGCCTGCAGGCCTGGTGGCAGCAGCTGATACAGACGGTCGACATCACCACCTTGCTGGCGGACTTTGGCTTTGCACCCCGCACGGCTTTTGTCAGCGAACTCGGCGAACGCCTGCGCCGCAAGATGCTGCCGGGCACGCCCGAAACCACCGATGCGTCGGAGTTGTTCCCGCTGGTGGCGCCGAGGCGTTTCGATGCCCAATGGATGGGCGCCCTGGAAGAGCCGCAGATCGACCAGCTGGCCTGCCTGCTGTCACCCCATGGCCAGCTGGACACCCTGCATTGGCAGTACAGCCTGGTGGACGCGCTGACCTACTGCACGGCCCAAATCCGTGCCACCGGTTTCGCGCCCGAGTTGCGGCTGCGCATGGACCGGGCCACGCCCCACGCGCGGGCATTTCACGCCCTGCCTTCCGACATCGAAGAACTTCGCAGCATTTTTTTCAACCCCGAACGTGACGAGGCGCAGCTTCAGGCCGCCGTCACGCAGTACCGCGGGCGGCTTGACGCCTGTCGCCAGGCGGTCAACAGCGTCTACGCGCACATCGAGGAAAACGGCATTTCGGTCGGCATGGTGTTCCGCCTGCGCCAGCTGCGCGAGCGCATGATGCGTGTGCGGGAACTGCTGGACGCCCTGCTCTCACCCAAACCGGCCATGGCCGCACTCAAGCTGCTGGTGCGGCGGGTGGTCATCGGACACGATAGTAAAAGTATCGGCGCGCTGATCAGCGCCAACTCCACCCTGCTGTCGGCCAAGATGGCCGAACGCAGCGCTGAAACCGGCGAGCGCTACATCACCCGCAACCGCGAGGAATACCGCGACATGCTGGGCAAGGCCATGGGCGGCGGTGCGGTCACGGCCTTCACCACGCTGCTCAAATTCATGGTGGTGGGCATCGGACTGTCGGCTTTCTGGAGCGGCTTCTGGGCCAGCGTGGCCTACGCCGGCACCTTCGTCATGATCCAGCTGCTGCATTTCACGCTGGCTACCAAGCAACCGGCGATGACGGCGCCCGCCATGGCCGCCAAGCTCAAGGACATCGGATCGGCCGAGGCCACGAATGCCGTGGAGGATTTTGTCGATGAGGTGACGCACCTGGTGCGCTCGCAGGTGGCGGCCGTGTTCGGCAACGTGTTCATGGTCGTGCCGGCCGTGCTGCTGATCAACGCGCTGATCCTGCTGCTGCTGGGCCATCCGATGATCAGCCACGATGAAGCCCGCCACATCCTTGCCACGCTGACGCTGCTGGGCCCGACGCTGCTCTGGGCAGCCTTCACCGGCGTTCTGCTGTTTTCCGCCAGCATGATCGCCGGGTGGGCCGAGAACTGGTTTGTGCTGCACCGCCTCGATTCGGCCATGCGCTACAACCCGCGCTTTACCAGCGCCCTGGGCAGTGAACGGGCGGCGCGCTGGTCAGCCTTCATGCGCGAAAACATTTCCGGCTTTGCCTCCAACATTGCCCTGGGCTTCATGCTGGGCCTGATCCCGGCGTTCACCGGCTTCTTCGGCATCGAACTCGAAGCACGCCACGTCACGCTGTCGACAGGGCAACTCGCTGCGGCCGGCGCCTCGCTCGGTTTTGAGGCTTTCCGGCACCCGGCGATCTGGTGGTGCATGGCCGCGATTCCCCTCATTGGGGCGCTGAACCTGGGTGTGAGTTTTTACCTCGCGTTCCGTTTAGCCCTGCAGGCCCACAACGTCAGCGGGGTGGACCGCGCCCGCATTCGCGCAGCCATCTGGGCCCGCTGGCGCACCCAAGCACGCAGCTTCTTCATGCCGGCGTAGTGCCGTCACGGCGGACCGCTGTCCGGCCATCAGGTGGTTTCAGTTATTGTCCTACAGGGCGGGCGCCATGACACCTGTAAATTAGTGCAACGCATCGTCGCTTCTCGAGTGACGGCCGGGCTTCAAGCTATAACTGCTGGCCAACCAAAAGCGCACCCGCCTTTGCCTCTCCCCCGCGGCAGGCGTGGCTGCAGAGTCCTGACCAGAGTGGAGAGCCTCCTGCATGAATGAAATCCTGGCCATCTGGGCCGAGTGGATCAAGCCATCGGCAGGGTTGCCTACGGTGCAGTGGTCCATCCTGCTGGCCCTGGCAGCCGCTTCCGGCCATCTGGTGAACCGTTACACCGGCCTGCCCAAGGTCATCGGCTATTCGGCCCTCGGCGGCATAGCCGGTCTGGCCGGATTCACGGGCGCTGCCTGGCCGTTGCAGGGTATCGGGCTCTTCCTGCTGGAACTGGGCGTCGCGGTCGTGCTGTTTGAGGCGGGCGGCCGCATTCCGCTGCGCTGGTTTCGCCACAACCCCATGGTGCTGGTGCAAAGCCTGGCCGAATCCACACTGACCTTCTTCGTGGTGCGCTGGGCGCTGGACTATATGGGCATGCGCGAAGTCGTCGCCGAATCCCTGGCCCTGCTGGCCATCGCCGCGTCGCCCGCCGTGCTGGCTCGCGTGGCCATCGACACGCGGGCGGCGGGCCCGGTCACTGAGCGGGCGCAGGTGCTGTCCACCCTCAGCACCTTGTATGCCCTGACGCTTTGCAGCGCCCGCGCGGGGATGATGCCGCGGGGCGAAGCCGAACTGACGAACTCGCTCTACCCGGTGCTGGTGGTRCTCGGGCTGTCGGTGGTGGTCGGCGCCGTGCTGGCACTCACGCTGCGCACCGCGCTGCGGGTGATGAGCCCCACCAGTGAGAACACCGCCATCCTGCTGCTCGCGCTGATTGCGGCCGGCGCCGCGCTGGCCGCCAACTTTGGCGGTTCCGCGCCGCTGGCGGCACTGCTGGGCGGCATGCTGCTCAAGCAGCTCAATCCGCGCCCCTGGTCCTGGCCGCGGCAAATGGGCACGGCCTCCTCCATGCTCACCATGCTGATGTTTGTGCTGGTGTCGGTTGTGGCAGCCCAGGCCGACTGGAGCGGCCCGGTGGCGGGCCTGGTGCTGGCACTGGTGGTGGCACGCGTGCTGGCCAAGATTATCGGCGTGGCGCTGGGCAATGTCGGCAGCGGTGCCAGCTGGAAGCAGGCCTTGTGGGTCGGCTGCGCCATGTCCCCGATGTCGTCGGTGACGCTGCTGCTGGTGTCGCAGTTTGTGGCCGCTTCCGGCGCGCTGGGTCGGCAGATTGCCGGGGTGGCGTTGCCGGCCATTTTGCTGATGGGGGTGCTCGGTGCCATTTTGGCCACGGTGGCCATCTACCGCGCCGGCGAAAGCTCAACCCCCTGGCCGCCGCTGCGGCGCAACCCCCCTGCAGGACCCCGTCATGAGTCTTGAAACCTTCCATAAATCTGCCGCCTTGTCATTGGGCGTGGAGCTTGAGCTGCAGCTGGTGAACACGCATGACTATGACCTGGCCCCCTATGCCGAGGACATGCTGCGCCTGATGCACAAAATCCCGTTGCCCGGTGCGGTGGTGCCCGAGATGACCTCGAGCATGATTGAAATCTCCACCGGGGTCTGCAACTCGTCGTCGGAAGTGCTGGGCCAGCTCTCGCAGATCCGCGATGCGCTCGTGAAAAGCGCCGACAAACTCAATATTGCCGTGGTCGGCGGCGGCACGCACCCGTTCCAGCAGTGGCACGAACGCCGCATTTACGACAAGCCGCGTTTTCGCGAACTGTCTGAGCTCTACGGCTACCTCTCCAAGCAGTTCACGATTTTCGGCCAGCATGTGCATGTGGGCTGCCCGAATGCAGACAGCGCGCTGCTCACGCTGCACCGCATGTCACGCTACATCCCCCATTTCATCGCGCTGTCGGCCTCGTCACCCTATGTGCAGGGCCAGGACACGGCGTTTGACTCGGCGCGGCTCAACTCGGTGTTTGCCTTTCCGCTGTCGGGTCGTGCCCCGTTTGCGCTGACCTGGGACGACTTCACCGTGTACTTCGACAAGATGACGCGCACCGGTGTGGTCAAGAGCATGAAGGACTTTTACTGGGACATCCGGCCCAAACCGGAATTCGGCACCATCGAGATACGGGTGTTCGACACACCGCTCACGGTGGAGCGTGCCACGGCGCTGGCGGGCTTCGTGCAGTCGCTGGCCTCGTGGTTCATGAACGAGCAGCCCTTCATGCCGACGGAAGACGACTACCTCGTCTACACCTACAACCGCTTCCAGGCCTGCCGCTTCGGCCTCGACGCCGTCTATGTGGACCCGGCCACCGGCGGCCACATGCCGCTGCGCGAGCACATCCTGATGACCATGGGCCAGATTGAGCGCCACGCCGGAGCGGTGGGCGCCGGCGCCTCGCTGCACCTGCTGCAGACCAGCGTGGAGCGCGGCGACAACGACGCCCGCTGGCTGCGCGAGAAGCAGGGCGAGGAGCGCCTGCTGGCCGAAGTCATCCGGCAGGCGGCGCAACGCTTTCGCGGCGGCGTGACGCATACCCAGCTGCCCTGACCAGGCAGGCGCACTGCCTGTATGCTTGGCGCATGGGTGAGTTTGATCTGATTGCGCGCTACTTCACACGTCCTGCACGCCGTGCCGTGCTCGGCGTGGGCGACGACTGCGCGCTGCTGCAGCCGACGCCGGGCACGCAGCTGGCCATTTCCAGCGACATGCTGGTCGAGGGACGGCATTTTTTTCCGGATGTCGATCCTTTCGCGCTGGGCCACAAGGCGCTAGCGGTCAACCTGAGCGACCTGGCCGCCTGCGGCGCGACACCGCTGGCCTTCACGCTGGCGCTCGCGCTGCCGCGCGCCGACGAGGCCTGGCTGGAGCCCTTCTCGCGCGGCCTCTTGGGCCTGGCCGATGCGCACGGCTGTGAGCTGGTCGGCGGCGATACGACGCAGGGGCCGCTCAATATCTGCATCACCGTGTTCGGCGAGGTCCCTGTGGTGGGCGGCAAAAGCCAGGCCCTGCTGCGCTCGGGCGCGCGGGCAGGCGATGACCTGTATGTGAGCGGCACGCTGGGCGATGCACGGCTGGCACTGGAGACCCTGCGCGGCGCGCTGCAGCTGCCCGCCGAGGCACTGGCGCAAGCCCGCACCCGCCTGGAGCAGCCCACGCCCCGGGTGGCGCTGGGCCAGGCCTTGCGCGGCGTGGCGAGCGCCGCAATCGACGTGAGCGACGGGCTGCTGGGCGACCTGCGCCACATTCTCGCGGCCTCTCGCGTCGGCGCCACCATCCACACCGAATTCGCTATGGATTTGGCCGCTGCCGGCTCACGTCTGGCCGTGGAGGGGGCCGCTATTTCCCAAGAAAAACAGCTTGAATTCGTGCTCTCGGGCGGCGACGATTACGAGCTGGCCTTCACGGCGCCCATGTCCGCCCGTGATGCCGTGCGGGCCGCCTCGCAGCTGGCACAAACGCCGGTCACACGCATTGGCAGTATCGAGAGCGAGACCGGCTTGCGGCTGGTCGATGCCCTGGGGCAGCTCATGCCCGGCGGGTTCTCGTCATTTGACCACTTTGCCTGACACGGCAGCAGCCATTATTTGCACCCAAATAGCTGCCGCCGGCCCTCCGGGCAGCAAGCAAGTGCTACCGCGCCCCCGCCTCGTATTACTTCGCCTCCACCAGCGTGCGAATGTCCAGCAGGGTCAGCTCGTTGTCATCGGGCTTGCCGATCACACGGCCTGACGAGTACGGGAAGTTGTTGTCATTGACCAGCACAATGTGCGTGGCATCGACAATCGCCAGCCCTTCGGGGCCCAGGTGCGGCAGCACAAAATTGGCTTCATTCGGGCCCAGACGGGCAAGCCGATTCGGGTTGGCGATACGGGTCAGGTCAATGTAGGCGACCTTGCGCACCACGCCGTCGGCATCCACCGCCGACAAGTCAATCTTGTAAACACGCTTGAAACGGGCCGGGCGGGTGAAGCAGTCGGTGCGCGCTTCGTTGGGGCAGGCCGGCGCCTGGCCTTCGGTAGCATCGTCGCGCTCAATCACCAGGCCGGTCGTGGCGTCCAGCATCTGGAAATCAGCAACAACGTTGCCCACTTCTTCCAGCAGGTATTTCCACTGCTTGCCGGTGTAGCGGCGCGAGGCGACGTCGACTTCATTGATGCGTACATAGGTTTTGTCGCCCAGCTTCTCCACGCTTTTGGCCGCGGCATCGAACAGCGGGCCTTCAAACATCGGGTAGAGCTTTCTGCCATCGGGCGACTTGGCCATGGCTTCGAAACCGTTGGAGCGGCGCACTTCAAACAATGCCTCCCCCGGCAGATTGGGCAAACGCCCCTGCAGGTAGTGGTCGGGTGAGGCGTGCAGCTTGCCGTTAATGACTGTCTCGATCACGCCCAGCACGCGGCCCTGGGGGTCGGTGCGCAGGATGTAGGGACCAAATTCGTCACCAATCCACCATTCGTTGCCCACCACCTGAATCGACTCGGGATCGAAATCGATGCCGGTGAGGTAGCGGCGCTGCGTGTTTTCGTTCTGGATGTGAAAAGGCACGCGTTTATGGGGGTCGCTCAAAAAGATGGTGCCTCGGCGAACCACTTGACCCTTGCCCCAGTTCACCGACATCTGGTGCACCATCAGCAGCGCATCCTGCGAATTGACCTTGTTGCCAAAACCGTTGTCGGTCAGCACCAGAAATTCGCCCTTTCCCACCGACACAATGCCGGAGAAGCCCTGCACGGACTGGCCTTTCATCGGCAGCGTGCCGCCCGAGGCGCGCGGGTATTTGGCATCCCCCACAAAGGTGTTGGCCGCCTCAGAGCCCAGTTGCTCGTTGCGCTGGCGCCTGGCATTGGCAAATTTGCCGGCCGTGGCAAAAAAAGCACCGGCATCGCCCGGCGCTTTCACGGCGCCGGTGGCGGGGAGGGTGGCATGGCCCGCCAGCACGGCCTCCACCGCTGGCGCCGGCGCAAGCTCGGCACGGCTGCCGCCCGAGGCCAGGCACAGTGCACAGGCGGCCGCAATGGTCAACGCATTCATTTGTTTCAACACCGACATGCTCATCCTCCATTTAGTGGCTGGACTGTGCCGGGTCTGTGTGAAACCGGTATGACAAAAGGACAACCAGCATCACGCCTGGTGCGGGTCCCGAAAGCAAGGGTCGGTCTTTCAGGCCTCGTGCCGGTGCTCGGGCGCGACGCGACGCAGCAGTCGCCAGGCGCTACGGCGCGCAGCTTGCAGCACTCGCACGGCGACCCGGCCTGTCCCGCTCCAGAATTCCTCGCTCGCCTGGCGCCGCAACTGCTGAGCCTGAAGTTTGGCCGCATCCATCAGGCGGCCGTATTCGGCTGGATTGATCTTGCTGTTCATGACGCTTCCTTTCGTTGCGATGGGGATGCAGCCACTCTAGGCAAGGGCTGCCACGCCGGAAACGGCAGGTGGCGCAAATGGGTTTTGCATTCACTGCAAAGCCGCTGGAAGCGTGCTGGTTACCATTGGCCCATGCGCCACCTCGACTTCGACGACATGCACCTGTTCGCCCGCGTGGCCGAGCTGGGCACGCTATCGGCCGTGGCGCGCGAGCGCGAGGTGCCAGTCAGCCAGGTCTCGCGCACCTTGGCGCGCATTGAAAAAGCCTGCGGCGCGCGGCTGATCCACCGCTCCACCCACGGCCTGGCGCCCACGGCCGAGGGTGAAACTTTTTTGCAGTACTGCCGCCGCATGATGGGCACGCTCGACGAGCTGGAAGGCGAATTTGCCCAGCAGACCCGGCAAGCCAGCGGCTGGGTGCGCGTGGCCGCCAGCACCGTGATCGCCGAATACCTGCTGGTGCCCAGCCTCGCAAGCCTGCACCAGTGCCACCCGCGGCTGTGCGTGGAATTCCAGGTGGAAGACCGGCTGGTGGACATGGCGCACGACGGCATCGATATCGCCATCCGCACTGGTGTGCCACCCACTGACACCGTGGTAGCGCGGCAAATCGGCGCGCTGGGCCGCAGGCTGTATGCCACGCCGGGCTACCTGCAGGCGCATGGCACGCCCAGGCATCCCGACGAGCTGCGCCGCCACAAGCTGATCACGAACAGCGCCGTGCCCATGCTCAACCGCTGGCCGTTCCAGAGCAAGGGCCAATCCAGCACGATCATGGCCGAAGCCTGCTGGCGCTCGGACAGCACGGGCATCACCACCAAGCTCGCCTTGCACGGCCTGGGTATCTCGCGCATGGCCACCCTGGTGGCCGAGCCGCTGGTGCGCCAGGGCCTGCTGGTGCCGGTGCTGGCGGACTTCGTCGATGACCAGCCCAGCCCCGTTTATGCGGTTACGCTTACCAGCCGCCACCGCCTGCCCAAGATCAGGGCCTGCATCGACCACTGGACCGAATGGTTTGAAAAAACCAGAACCACCCCATGACCACCATGAGCGATTCCCCCCCTCCGCCAGAGCCCCTCAACCCGCCCGGAACCCGGCCCAACGCCCGGTTTCTGCTGGCGCATCCGGCGCATTTCATCGCCCTGGGTTTTGGCTCTGGCCTCAGCCCGGTGGCGCCCGGCACGGCCGGCACCCTGTGGGCCTGGCTGTCATTTCTGGTGCTGCAGAACTGGCTGGCGCCGGCAAAGATGGGCTGGCTGATTGCCGCCTCGGCGCTGGTGGGCTGGTGGGCCTGTACCGTGACCGCTAAAAACATGCGGGTACTGGACCCCGGCAGCATCGTCTGGGACGAAGTGGTGGCTTTCTGGCTGGTGCTGTGGCTGGTGATGCCTGCGGGCTTCTGGGGCCAGCTGGTGGCATTTGGCCTGTTCCGGTTTTTTGATGCGGTCAAGCCAGGACCCGTGGCCTGGGCCGACCGGCACTTCAAGGGCCTGGGTGCCCGTGGCGGCTTTGGCATCCTGTTCGACGACATCGTCGCCGCGTTCTGCACCCTGCTGGTGATCGCCCTCTGGAGAATCTGGTGAGCACTCAATTGCCATCAACAGGCGAGCGATCTACCCCGGAACTTGTTGGGCTGGTGGCTGATTTTCTTCAGAAAAAACAATGGATGATGGCCACCGCCGAAAGCTGCACCGGCGGCATGATTTCCGCCGCCTGCACGGACCTTTCCGGCTCCAGCAACTGGTTTGAACGCGGCTTTGTGACCTATTCCGACGCCGCCAAGACCGAGTTGCTCGGGGTGGACGCGGCGCTGATCAAGAAGCACGGCGCCGTCAGCGAGGCAGTGGTGCGCGCCATGGCCACGGGGGCGCGGAGCCGTTCGCCGGCGCAGGTGTCGGCTGCCGTCACCGGCGTGGCCGGTCCGACGGGCGGTAGTGCGGCCAAACCCGTGGGTACGGTATGGTTTGGTTTTGCGCTGCCGGGCCAGGTGGTTTCAGAAGCCCGGCGTTTTGACGGTGACCGGGCCGCGGTGCGGGCAGCCACGGTACGGCATGCGCTGCAGCGTCTGGTGGAATTATTGCAACCCACCCCCTGACAGGCGCGGCGCAGAAGGACACAACTCGCGGGCAACGCCGAGGCGGTGGCGGTCGCGCTCCAGTGCAGGCCCGGTGCGGCCAAGAGAACGACCAAAAACCCGTCAGCCATCCAAGGAGTCGCATGCACCCGAACCAGAGCCAGCTTGAAAGCTTCTACGCAGCCTTTGCCCGCCTCGACGCCGAGGCCATGGCCGCCTGTTATGCGCCGGATGCGCAATTTGACGACGAGGTGTTTTCCCTGCGCGGCCACCCACAGGTCACCGGTATGTGGCGCATGCTCTGTGACGTGACCCGGGCCAAGGGGGCAGATGTCTGGAAGCTGGCGTACAGTGGCATTGAAGCCGATGCGCGCAGCGGCAAGGCCCACTGGGAGGCGGACTACCGTTTCAGCGCAACGGGGCGTATGGTGCACAACATGATCGACGGGGTATTTGAATTCAATGAGCAGGGCCTGATCTCCCGCCACCGCGACCGCTTTGATTTCTGGGCCTGGTCGCGCCAGGCCCTGGGCCTGCCCGGCCTGCTGCTGGGCTGGACACCGTTTTTGCGACAAAAAGTCAGGACGCAGGCGGCGGCAAATCTGCAAAAATACCTGACATCACACGGGAGTTGAATAATGACCTGGTTTGACGGCTTTGAGTCGCGCAGCTTCGAGGTCAATGGGGCCTCCATCCAAACGCGCTTTTCCAAAGTGGCGCTCGGCGATGCGCCGCGCCCGGCCCTGCTGCTGATCCACGGCTTCCCGCAGTCGCATGTGATGTGGCACCGTGTCGCGGAGCGCCTCGCCCAGCACTACTTCCTGGTGATGCCCGACCTGCGCGGCTATGGCGACTCGTCCAAATCACCGGGCCTGCCAGACCACAGCAACTACAGCAAGCGCAACATGGCCCACGACATGGTGGCGGTGATGAGCGCCCTCGGGGTGGACCGCTTTTTTCTGTGCGGCCACGACCGCGGCGCGCGGGTGGCGCACCGGTTGGCGCTGGACCATGCAGCCCGCGTGATAAAACTCTGCGTCATCGACGTTGCCCCGACGCTGGACATGTACGAAGGCCGCGGCATGACCGAGCCCTACATGGCGTTTGCCCAGGCCTACTACCACTGGTTTCACATGCTGCAGCCAGCCCCGCTGCCGGAAATCATGATGGGCGCCAACCACCTGGAGACGGCCAAAGCCTATCTGCACGCCAAACTGGGCGGCTGGGGCAGCTCCGGACTCGGCTACATAGAACCGCAGGCACTGGCCGAGTACGAGCGCTGCTTCTGCAATGCCGAAGCACTGCACACGGCCTGCGAAGACTACCGCGCGAGCGCCCGCATCGACCTGGAGCACGACCGCGAAAGCCGCGCGCATGGCCTCAAGGTGGGCTGCGACATGCTGGTGCTCAGCGGTGAGCGCGGCGTGGTGCACCGGCTCTTCAACCCGATGGCGCTGTGGCAAGAACAATGCAGCGGCATCGTGGCGGGGCATACCATGCCGGCGGGGCATTTCATTCCCGAAGAGCAGCCCCAGGCGGTGGCGCAGGCCCTGCTGGAGTTCTTTGCTTTGCCTGAGCTGGATCGGGTTTGAACATGGCCCGCTACACCGCAGAAGTTTTATGGCTGCGCAACGACGGCGACTTTCTGGGCAACCACTACAGCCGCCGCCATTTGCTGCTGTTTGACGGCGGCCTGCAGGTGCCGGGCTCCTCGTCGCCGCATGTGGTGCCGCTGCCAATGTCGGATGCGTCAGCGCTGGACCCCGAGGAAGCCTTTGTGGCCTCGCTGTCCAGCTGCCACATGCTCTGGTTTCTGTCGATCGCCGCCAAACGAAAGTTTTGCGTCGACCGCTACTTCGACGCGGCCACCGGCATCATGGAAAGAAATGCCGACGGAAAAATGGCCATGACCGTCGTCACGCTGAAGCCCGATGTGGCGTTTTCGGGTGAGCGCCTGCCCACACGCGAAGAGCTGGACAAGCTGCACCACGAGGCGCACGAGGCCTGCTTCATTGCCAACTCGGTCAAGACCGAGGTGCGCTGCGAGCCGGTGTACCCCGGTTAGCCTGATTTGCTCCTTCACCCATTGGGGGAAGGCTGGGATGGGGGCTAGCAGCGCGTGATTTGCTAGCTGATGGAACCCCGCTTGAATTCCTGAGAAACAGAGCCAAGAGGCCGGTCTTTGTTGAAGAGAGCAGGTGCCCTTCACGACCAAGCCGGGGGGAGCCCGGCGGCTCGTCACTTTATTTTGTTTCGCCAAAATAAAGTAACCAAACAAAAGGCGACCCTGCTGTCTGCGTCCCTCCGCTTCGCTGCGGGCAGCCTGCGGTGCTCGGTCCAGGCGGGGTCTCGCTCAACTCGCTGCGCTCAAACAATCGCGATCCCTGATCCGCCTGGCCCTGCGCTCCTCGGCGCAGACAGAAGGGGTGGACCAGAAACRCCAAACAGCCAAATACCAGAAYCCGAATACCTAAAACCACAAGGACACGCCRYGGCGTGTCCTTGTTGGTCTTGGTATTTTCTTTGTGTATTCGGTATTGCTGTCTGTTCCCCACCCGTGTGGCTGGGCCGAGCAGCGCAGATGCAGGCGGGATCAGGGCCGCAGTTGTTTGAGCGAAGTGCAACGTAGCGAGTTCTGCGGACCCCCGCCGGAGTCGAGCAGCGCAGGTTGCCCGTAGCGAAGCGCAGGGACCCAGACTTCGGGTCGCCTTCTCTTTGCTTACTTTTCTCTTGGCGACGCAAGAGAAAGTAAGTCGCCCGCCGGGGCGAGTCCCGGCATGCTCGCCAAGAACATGGCGCTCAAATCTATGAAGGCTTCGACAAGTTCCTAGCAGACGCCTAATTCAAACGTTGAGCGGCGCTGTCTTGCTTGAAAGGTCAAAAAACTCTTTTGACCATCAAATCAACCACAAGCCCTCTAGATGCGATCACCATCCGCTACAAAATCAGAAGCAATCAGAGCCACTCTTCAGGCTCTCACCATCACCCCGCGCCGTGGCACTTCTTGTATTTCTTCCCGCTACCGCAATAGCAAAGATCATTGCGGCCGGGCGTGACTTCCTTGCGCACCGTCTCCACCTTGGGGCCCAAGGTCTTCCACAGTTCACGCAGGTCATACACCGCCCAAATCGCCTCGCCAAAGGCATTGAGCCGGGCAATGCTGGTGCTGGGCGCGCCGTCTTCGCTCAGAGGTGACACTTCCGGTGCGGCCTCGTCGTCTTCGGTCATGGCCACCACGGCCTGCAGGGCGCCGTCCAGCCATTTGGCGGCGTCTTTGTCGCGCGGTGCGGCCCATTCCTCGGGCCAGCTTTCCACGGCAAACATGAAACCCAGCGCCCACACCTGGGCAAAAGCGGGCAGCTCTTCGCCTTTGAAGGCGGCTCGCTCCTCGGGCGGCATGTCGGCCACGGCTCCCCGAACGTCCATCACTTCAGGGTGGTAGCAGTTGTCGTCTTCCAGCGAGTCCACTTCCGAATCAAGCGCCGTGGCCACTTCATTCCAGCGCTGGTTCCAGAGCGTGAGAAAGCGTTCGCGTTGCGCCTCGCCGGCAAATGAGCCGCCTTCGGCGTCGGGCGCTTCGCCCGCGGCCGGCGTGGCCAGCAACACCGGCAGGTATTCATCGGCGTCAATCGGGCGGCGCGAACAAATCACTGCGGCCATGAAGCCTTCACAAAACTCCCACTGTGGTGTTTCGTCATAGCGCGTGCGCAGCTCGTCCAGGATGGTGTCGAGTTCGTCAAAGGCCTCGGTTTCCAGCCAAGGCGTGGCGGGCGATGCGGCAACAGGCGTTGTGGAGGCAGGGGGTGCGGAGGGGGTCTTCATGAAAAATCCTGAACGGGGTGGGCGCTGGTGACCCAAAGTGTATCTGCCGCGTAGAGTCTGGCCTGAGTTTCCAGGTCTCTTACTGCTGGCCGGCCCACCATGAATTAAATAGCTGCTTGCGCCCGTACACCATGGGCCAGAAGCCTTTTTGCCATTGAAATAACAGCCCGGTCCTTGCTCAGCAGCAGGGCCTGGCTGGCCACCGCGAGGTCGATGAATTTCTGGTCGTCCGGGTCGCTGCAGGTCACACCGGCTTTGCCGGCGACTTCCTGCAGCCGCGCATGCCGGTCAAAGGCGGCCAGCACGTCGTCGGCGCTCAATTGGTAAAACGCCAGGCGCGGCACGATTTGCGGGTAGGCCAGCACACGCGCCAGCTCGTCGCGCATGGCTTGCGTGGCCAACCAGTCGAGCTCGCCGGCTTCCAGCGCCAGCCTGACCGGAAGCGCCGCCGCATCGTTGAAGACAAACACATCGAGAACGATGTTGGTGTCCAGGACGATGGGTTGAATGCTCATGCGCTGAAGGCCATGGCGTGCCTGCAGGCAAGCCGGTGATGCACCACCCTCACCCCTGCCCTCTCCCGGTGGGAGAGGAAGAGGGAGCAAGACCAGGAGTGGATGTAGATGCAGGTTTGCCGCGCGCCGAGCCGGCCACCATGTCAAAGCGGAACAGCCGGCATTCGATCGGGCCGTTCCACATGGGCACGCGGCGCGACTCCTTCAGGCGCATCTTGCCGGGCAACTTCAGGTCGGGCGTGAGCACATGGGCCGTCCAGCCGGCGTAGTTCTTCTTCCAGTGAGTGGCCAGCCGGGGAAAGAAGTCGGAGGCCTCTTCGCCGGTTTCTGTCTGTGCCTGCTCGCGCCCCGGGTTGGCCGAGCGGTCGCGCGGAGCGTCAGCCGGGCCGGCTTCGGATGCATCACGCGGCAGCGGCTGGCCAAACTCGTCGATGGCCTGGGTGCCGTCCCAGGAGCCGCTCACGCCATGGCCCTGCTGGCGCCGCTGGTCGCGCCCCTGCACGCCGGTGATGCCGGCCACGCCGGCCACGTCAATGCGCTCGCCATAGGGGGGGTTCACCAGCATCACGCCCGACGGCGCGGGCGGCATGCGCTGCAGCGCGTCGCCGCCGCGCAGCTGCACGGCGTTGGCCACGCCCGCGCGCTCGGCATTACGCTCGGCAAAATCCACCATGCGGAACGACACATCGCTGCCAAACACCGGTGCCGTCGGCTCCGTGATGGCCGCCTCGGCCTGGTCGAGCAGTCCCTCCCACACGTGAGCCTGGAAGGGCAAATATTTCTGAAAGGCAAAGCGGCGGTTGATGCCGGGCGCGATGTTGCAGGCAATCTGCGCCGCCTCGATCACGATGGTGCCGGAGCCGCAGCACGGGTCGTACAGCGGCACACCCTCTTTGCACTGCTGGTCCCAGCCGCTGGCGGCAATCATGGCGGCGGCCAGTGTTTCCTTCAGGGGGGCGTCTCCCTTGTCTTCGCGCCAGCCGCGCTTGAAGAGCGGCTCGCCCGAGGTGTCGATGTAGATGGTCGCCGTGTCTGTCGTCAGGTGCACATACACGCGCACGTCGGGCCAGCGCGTGTCCACATCGGGGCGCACCTCGTACTTGGCGCGGAAGCGGTCGGCAATGGCGTCCTTGACCTTGAGTGCCGCAAAGTTCAGGCTGGTCAGCGGGCTGTGCTGCGCAGTGATCTCGACCTTGAAGGTCTGCTTCGGCGTGAACCAGATTTCCCATGCGACGCTGGCTGCCGCGTTGTAGAGGTCCTGCTCGCTGCGGTACTGGTTGTGCTGCAGCTCGATCAGCACCCGCTGAGCCAGGCGGCTGTGCAGGTTGAGCTGCAGCGCGTCGCGCCAGGAGCCCTGCAGCTGCACGCCGGCGCGCCAGGCCTTGCCTTCGATGCCGGTGATGCGTTTGACCTCGCTGGCCAGCAAGGCCTCGACGCCGGCGGCGCAGGGTAAAAAGAGTTGAAGTTGGTTCATGAATGAAGGTTTGCGGCTGGCTGGGTGACGGGCTTCTTTTCAAGCAGGGGCCGCGGCTGGCTTTGCCAGACCGCAGGCGCAGCGGCCCCCCCGGGGGGCAGGGAGCCACACGCAGTGGGCGACCGTGGGGGCTACATTCAAAGCGACTTTCGCAGGTTGGCAGGCGCGATGCGCAAAGCCTCGCGGTACTTGGCCACGGTGCGGCGCGCGCATTCAATGCCCTGCTCCTTGAGCATTTCGGAAATCTGGTTGTCGCTGAGCGGCTTTTTCAGGCTCTCGGACGAGACAAACTGCTTGATGAGGGCGCGCACCGCCGTGCTCGACGCGTTGCCGCCGGTCTCGGTGCCCAGCGCGGAGCCGAAAAAGTACTTGAGCTCGAAGGTGCCGAACGGCGTGCTCATGTACTTGGCCGTGGTGACACGCGAGATGGTGGACTCGTGCAGGCCCAGTTCGTCGGCAATTTCGCGCAGCACCAGCGGACGCATGGCCAGCTCGCCGTGGGTGAAGAAATTCTTTTGCCGCTCCACAATCGCACTGCTCACGCGCAGGATGGTGTCAAAGCGCTGCTGGATGTTTTTGATGAACCAGCGCGCTTCCTGCAAGCGCTGCTGCAAGGCCTGCCCGTTCTGGCCCTTGTGCTGCTTCAGCGCATTGGCATAGATGTCGTGCACGCGCAGACGAGGCATGACCTCGCTGTTGAGGGAGACCTTGAAGCCGCGGCCCGATTTGATGACGATCACGTCGGGCACGATGAGGTTGCGCTCGACGTTGACAAACCGCCGTCCGGGCTTGGGATCCAGCCGGCCGATCACGGCGATGGCGCCCCTGATCACGCTCTCCGGAAACCCGCACAGGTAGGACAGGCGCTTCATATCCCGCTTGGCCAGCAGTTCCATGGGCTGCTTGCACATGGCGATCGCTGCGCGGGTCTCGTCGCAGTCCTTGCAGTCGAGCAGCTGCAGGCCGAGACACTCGGCCAGGTTGCGGGCGCCGACGCCAGCGGGCTCCATGTGCTGCAGCAGCTTCAGGGCCATGGCAAAGTGCTGTTCCAGCTCTTCCGCCTGCTCAAGGTCGTCGCCCGCCAGGCCGGCGGCCAGTGACGCGAGACTGTCTTCGAGGTAGCCGTCGTCATTGAGCGACTCGATCAGGAAATGCAGCGCCGCCTGGTCTTCCTCCGACAGGCGCAGGCCGAGCGACTGGCGGTGCAAATGGTCCTGCAGCGACTCATGGCTGCGGGCCAGGTCGGAAGCCTCGGCCTCGCTGTCGTCCACATTGTTTTTGCGGGCCGGCGCGTCGCCGCCCCATTCGCTGTCGTCCGGCGCCGACTCCACCGTGCCGTCGCCTTCCCAGCTTTCTTCCAGCTTGGCCTCGGAGCTGATCTCGGGCCCTGTATCTACATCGTTTTGGCTTGCAACCCTTGGTTCATCAGGGCTTCCTGCTACTGAATCACCAGCAAACTCAAACTCCCGGCTGTCCTGGCTGACCGGCGTGTCGGCATTCTCCAGGCCAAATTCCTCGCGTGGCGCGGCTTCTTCCGACACTTCCAGGAACGGATTTTCATCGAGCATCTGCTCGACTTCCTGACTCAGCTCAAGGGTGGACAGCTGCAACAGGCGAATCGACTGCTGCAGCTGGGGCGTGAGAGCCAAATGCTGCGAAACGCGGAGGGACAGGCCTTGTTTCATGACATCCCTAAGCGCACGACAAAGCGAGTTGGGATGTATTAACCAAGCGGGGGCCGCGCAACCGGCTTTGCCGGGGCGCAGGCGCCGCCCCCTGCAGGGGGGAGGGAGCTACACGCAGTGAGCGACAACGGGGGGGAGCCATCACATTCTGAAGTGTTCACCGAGGTAAACGCGGCGTACATCGGCATTGTTCACAATCTCGGAAGGGGTGCCGGTCGCCAGCACATGGCCGTCACTGATGATGTAGGCATGGTCGCAAATGCCCAGCGTTTCGCGGACATTGTGGTCGGTGATCAGCACGCCAATGCCGCGCGACTTCAGGAAACCGATGATGCGCTGGATTTCGATCACGGCGATCGGGTCAATGCCGGCAAAAGGCTCGTCGAGCAGGATGAACCGCGGCTGCGTCGCCAGGGCACGCGCAATCTCGACGCGGCGGCGCTCGCCCCCTGACAGCGCCGGCGCCGGCGAGTCGCGCAGATGATCGACCCGCAAGTCCTGCAGCAGCGCATCGAGCCGCTTTTCAAGGTCTGCGCGGCCCAGCGGCTTGCCGCTGGCGTCCAGCTGCAGCTCCAGCACGGCGCGCACATTTTCTTCGACGGTGAGCTTGCGAAAAATCGACGCTTCCTGCGGCAGGTAACTCAGCCCAAGGCGGGCGCGCAGGTGAATCGGCATGTGCTCGACCGACTGGCCGTCAATGGAGATCTCACCCGCGTCGGCACGCACCAGCCCCACGATCATGTAGAACGACGTGGTTTTTCCCGCGCCATTGGGGCCCAGCAGGCCCACCACCTCGCCTTTTTGCACGGACAGCGAGACATCCTGCACCACCTTGCGGCTGCCATAGGATTTCTGCAGCCCCTGGGCCACCAAGCGGCTGGGCGGTGCGGTACTGGCCGCCGGGCTGTTGACTGCCGGGGTATTGACCGACGATGTGTCAGTCACCGCATCCGCGGCTTGATTGTCCGTTCTGTCCATTTTTCGGGTTTCCGTCATGGCCCCAGCGTGGTGCCGGGACGCAAACGGAGCGCGGGTCCGGCCGGCGGCTGCGGAGCCGATGCGGCGCCGCGCGGCGACAGCATGGCGCGAATCCGCCCCGTGGGATTGGTGGCCGTGCGGTTTTGCGCGCCCCCATCCACAGTGAACACATCGGTGTTGTTGTCATAAACAATCAGGGAGCCGGTCGTTTCGTCGACCAGGGTCGCGCCGTTGTAGCGCCGCACCACGGCCTGCTTGATGAATTTGACGGTATCGGCACGGCTGTCGTATTCGATCCGCTCGCCTTCCCCTTCGATGTACTCGTCCACGCCGTCGCGCTTTTTCCGGTAAAAGGCCAGCTTGCCCGGGGCCGCCACGGCAACGGCCTGCTGGTAGCCCTGGGGATCCTGGCTGACATCCACACGCTCGCCCCGAACAATGGTGGTGCCCTTGGTGATCACCACATTGCCGGTGAACACGCTGGTTTGTTTCAGGTCGTCGTAACGCAGGGCATCGGCCTCCGCATTCATCGGCTTGTCGCGGTCAGCCCGCTCGGCCGCGGCGGGAAACACCGCTCCGGCCGCCAGTGCGGCCAGCACGATCAAGGGAAAAAAGGGGTGTTTCATAAAGGCACGAATCTTGCTGCTGGTTTGGAGTGATTGTAGCCATGCCAGCTACGGGAATGGCGGCGAGGGCGAATTGGGCCCATAAAAAAACCCGCCACGGGTGGGCAGGTTTTCGGGCCAACGCCGGGCGTTGGCATATGACGTTCGACTTGCCGTGCGCTTATTTGGCCTTGCGCGATTGCGCGATCAGGTAATCGGTGACCTGCAGGGCCCTGTCCATGGTCTGGGCCAGCTGGCCAGACGTGTAGTAACGCCCGCCGACGCCCAGGGCCGGCACGCCGTCGACCGCGTAGGTGTCCTGCAACTGGGTGGCCTTGCGCGCCTTGGTGCTGACGGAAAACGAGTTGTACAGCTCGACAAACTTGGCCTTGCTCAGGCCCTGCTTCTCCGCCCAGGCCGCCACCTGATCCGCCGTGTTCAGCGCCTGGCGCTCGATATGGATCGCGTTGAACACCTTTTTGTGCAGTTCATTGAGCTTGTCCATGGCTTCCAGCACATAAAAAAGACGCTGCTGCGGCTCAAAATCGGGACGGAAGGCCACCGGCACGCGCCTGACGGTCACGTCTTTGGGTGCTTTCTGGATCCAGGCCTCGAGTTGCGGCTCAAAGGCGTTGCAATGCGGGCAGCTGTACCAGAAAAATTCCACCACTTCGACCTGGCCGGCAGGCACGTCGGTGGGAGCGGGTTTGCCCAGCGTCAAATAATCCGTTCCCTCCTTGAAGGCGCGGGCCTGAGCCTGCGCGGCTGTGGGCAGCGCAACGCCTCCCCAAGTGGCGGCGGCTGCCACGGTAGCGGCTGAAAGCGAAAACTCACGTCGTTGCATCAATTTTTCTCCTGGTTTCCTGGTCTGTGGGTCTGTGTGGGGGTATTTTGCAAAGCGGCCACTTACTTATTCAGTGAAAAAAACAAGCCGGCCGGCCGTTTCGTACAGGGGTTGGTACGCCCCCGCCCATAAAAGTTCACCCTGTGTGGTGTTGCATGCTTGACGGTACAAATAAAACCGATGGATTTTTGTTCAGGGCAAGGCGCAAACCACAGCAATAGTTCCACTATTGCGAGGATTTGCAACGCCGCCATGGGCAAAAAGACACGGTTTTATGTACCGGATAGCGTGCAACACCACACTCTAGCGCTGCACCCTGACGAGGGCCGTTTCTATCGAGTTGCCGTCCAGCCGCTCCTTGACCTTGTCGGCGTCTTCTTTTTTATCAAAGGGGCCAACGCGCACGCGGTACACCGTTCGGCCCGACTGCTCGCGCTCACTCACCTTGGCCTGCACGCCCAGCAGCATGAGCTTGGCGCGCTGCTGCTCCGCGTCTTCTGGCGTACGGAATGCACCGGCCTGGACAAAATAACTGAACGGGTCAACGCCCGAGACGGCGGGCGCGGCGTCCGCCCTGGCCTTGGCGAGATCGCCCAGCGGATCCGCGGAGGTGGCGGGCTTCGCCGGGGGCGCGGGAGCTGCCTTGGGCGCGGTCGCCGTGGCGGGGGCCGGCACAATGCCGGGTTCGCCGGAAGCGCTGGAAGCAGAAGGGAGCGGCTTCACAGGCGTTTTGCCCGCCAGCGGGGCATTCGGGTTCCAGTCCCGGTTCTTTTTGGCTTCCGCGGCGTCGCTGTCGGGATTGCGCGACTGGCTCTTGTTCATGAAAGGCACCGGCACTTTGGTGATGTAGACCGCCACGGCCAGCGCGGCGCCCAGGCCGATCAGCGCGCCAATAACCAGACCCAGCAGGGTTCCGCCTTGTTGTTTTCTCATACCTTGCCCAATTTTCTTGCCTGCCTCTGAATCCCGCTCTGAATTTCGCTCTGAATTCCGCTGTGTGTGCTTCATGGTTGCCTACATTTTGTGGGGCGCACTGACGCCCAGCACCTTGAGGCCATTGTGCAGCACCTGCGCCGTCGCGGCGACCAGCGCCAGGCGCGCCAGCTTGACGGCTTCATCGTCCACCAGAATCCGCTCGACGTCGTAATAGCTGTGGTAGCAGGCGGCCAGCTCGCGCAGATAAAAGGCCACGTCGTGCGGCGCCAAACCGGCGGCCGCGTTGCTGAGCATGTCGGGGTACTTGGCCAGCAGCAGCATCAGGGCCTGGGCTTGCGGGCTGACCAGTGCCGACAGGTCCACGCTTTTCAGCTGGCCCTGATCGCCGCCCTGCGCGGCCCAAGTGCCGAGAATCGAGCAGATGCGCGCATGGGCGTATTGCACGTAGTACACCGGGTTTTCATTATTTTTTGCCAGCGCCAGGTCGATATCAAAGACGTACTCGGTGTCGGGTTTGCGGCTGAGCAAAAAGAAGCGCACGGCGTCCGCGCTGGTCCATTCGATCAGGTCGCGCAGCGTGACATAGCTGCCGGCGCGCTTGGAGATCTTGACCTCTTCGCCATGGCGCACGACGCGCACCATGGTGTGCAGCACGTAGTCGGGGTAGCCCTGCGGAATGCCGGCGCTGGCGGCCTGCAGCCCGGCGCGCACGCGGGCAATCGTGCCGTGGTGGTCCATGCCCTGGATGTTGATGGCCTTGCTGAAACCGCGCTCCCATTTGGCCAGGTGGTAGGCCACGTCCGGCACAAAGTAGGTGTAGCTGCCGTCGCCCTTTTTCATCACGCGGTCTTTGTCGTCGCCGTAGTCGGTCGACTTGAGCCACAGCGCGCCGTCCTGCTCGTAGGTTTTACCGGCGTCCTTGAGCTTTTGCACCGCGCTGTCGACACGGCCCGAGCTGTACAGGCTGGACTCGAGGTAGTAGTTGTCAAACCTGACCGAGAAGGCCCGCAGGTCCAGGTCCTGCTCATGGCGCAAATAGGCCACGGCAAACTGCCGGATCGAGTCGATGTCTTCGACATCACCGCTGGCGGTGAACTCCCGGTCGTCGGACTTGACGGTCTTTTTGGCCAGAAAGTCATTGGCGATGTCGGCAATGTAGTCACCGTTGTAGGCGGGCTCGGGCCAGCCGGCATCGCCCGGTTTGAGGCCTTTGGCGCGCGCCTGCGTGCTGGTGGCCAGGGTCTGGATCTGCACGCCGGCGTCGTTGTAATAGAACTCGCGCCACACATCCCAGCCCTGCGTGTCAAACAGGTTGCAAATCGCATCGCCCAGCGCCGCCTGGCGGCCATGGCCCACATGCAGCGGCCCGGTCGGGTTGGCCGAGACGAACTCCACAATCATGCGATGCGGGCTGTCGGCCAATTGCATGCCGTACTGGTCTGCACCCTGCAACACTTCCCGCACCACCTGCTGCTTGGCTTCGGGCTTGAGCCGGATATTGAGAAAACCGGGGCCGGCAATTTCGATCGCGTCCACCCAGCGCGCAAACGCGGGCGCCTGGAGCAGCAGCCCGCGCAGGTTTTCCGCCACCTGGCGCGGGTTGAGCTTGAGCGGTTTGGCCAGCTGCATGGCCGCGGTGGAGGCAAAGTCGCCATGGGCCGCCACCTTGGGCGACTCGAAGGCTGCCGCCACGGTACTGTCGGGCGCCATGGTTTTGAGGGCCTGGCCCAGGGCGTCCAGCAAGTCTTGTTTGATTTGAAGCATGGAGAGATTTTAGGGCGTGGGCCCCGCGCTTCTGGCCAGCGCTTGGGCAATATGCGAGAATCTGCTTTCATTCAAGAGAGCGCTGTTGCCCTGCAACAGCCGCCGAAGGCGCAATCTCCCATGATCGCTCAGGTCCCCGTATTGAATGAAACATGCCGAATCTGGAGAGAGCTGCAGCGCAACGCTGCCGCCACCGAAGGAGCAAATCCTGGCCATCAGCACCTGCTGATACCGGGCTGAATCTCTCAGGTACCAAGGACAGTGGGAGCGGCACCAGCACTGGTGCACGCTGCCGCCCTGAAATTCACGATTGATTTCATAGCTGCCTGCGCGCATCCGTGCTGGCCTGTTGCCTTGTTTTCCTTGGGAATTTCATCATGAAAGTCACCGTATTGGGCGCCGGCGTGACCGGCATCACCTCCGCCTGGTTTTTGCGCCAGGCCGGCCACGAGGTCACCGTGGTCGACCGCCAGCCCGGCGCCGGCCTGGAAACCAGCTTTGCCAACGGCGGGCAGATTTCGGTCAGCCACGCCGAACCCTGGGCCAACCCGGGCGCGCCCCTGAAGGTGCTGAAGTGGCTGATGCGCGAAGACGCGCCGCTGCTGTTTCGCCTGCGCCCCGACCTGAACCAGTGGCTCTGGGGCCTGGACTTTTTGCGCCAGTGCACGCCGGGCCGTACCCGGCACAACATCAAGCAGATGGTCAACCTGGGCCTGTACAGCCGGGCCACGCTGCAAAAGCTGCGCGCCGACACCGGCATCAACTACCAACAAAAGACCGAAGGCATCCTGCACTTCTACACCAGCGAGCAGGAGTACGCCGATGCGCAGGGCCCGGCCGCCGTGATGCGCGAGCACGGCTGCGAGCTGGACATGAAAACGCCAGACGAATGCGTGGCCATCGAGCCCGCCCTGGCGGCCAGCCGCCCGCAAATCGTCGGCGGCAGCATGACGCCTAGCGACGAATCGGGTGATGCGCATGCCTTCACCCGCCAGCTGGCAGCCCTGTGCGCCGCGCAAGGCGTGGAGTTCCTGTACAACACCCGCATCGTGGGCGCGCGCAAGGAGGGCGATACCCTGAGCAGCGTGCAGATTGCCAGCGCCGAAGGGGTGGTGAGCGAGCTGAAGTCCGACGCCTATGTGATGTGCCTGGGCGCCTACAGCCCGCAGTGGGCCAGGCTGCTGGGCCAGACCTTGCGCATCTACCCGGCCAAGGGTTATTCCGTCACGCTGCCGGTCATCAACGAAGCCGCGTCCTACAACGTATCGCTCACCGACGACGAGTACAAGCTGGTGTTCTCGCGCCTGGGCAACCGCCTGCGCATTGCGGGCACGGCCGAACTGGGGGGCTACAACACCGACCTGAACCTGGTGCGCTGCGAGGCGATTGTGCGGCGCGTGCGCCAGCTCTTTCCCGACATGACCGACGGGCAAAATGCGCAGTACTGGACCGGCCTGCGCCCGGCCACACCATCCAACGTGCCCTACATAGGCGCCTCCAAAACCCGCAACCTGTTCCTCAACACCGGCCATGGCACGCTGGGCTGGACGCACTCCTGCGGCTCGGGCGCGGCGATTGCCGACATCGTCAGCGGACGCGCACCTCAGGTGGACTTTGCCTTCACCGGCCAGGTGCCCGAGCGCAAACGGGTGTCACTGGGCCGGCCCGCAACGCAGGCATAAATCGGCTAAATCGGTTGAGTCGGCGGGATTGGCTGCTGCCGGTTTGCGCGGGCGGCGCCGGCGACCGGCAGGCTGCTGAAATTCGCGCGGCGCAACCGGGCCATGCGAATCAGCAGCACTAAGCCGTCGGCCGGATGTGAAATTTCCCGTCCGTCACCAGCGTGTCATCCACCTCGACCACCGACACGCTGCGCACCTGCGCGCCGGCCGGTCCGTGCCCCGCCCAGTCGATGATGTTCTGGACTGCCTGGGCTTCGCCGGCCACAGTGGCCTCCACGGAGCCATCAAGGCGGTTGCGCACCCAGCCGGAGAGCCTGAATGCGTGGGCTTGCTCCGCAAAGGCCGCACGGTAGCCGATGCCCTGGACCAGACCGGCGATGCGCAACTGTTTTGCCATGTCTCATCTCCCTTGTGCTGTTGCCGGATGCGCTGTTGCTGCTTCAGCAGCGTTGTCAGGTATTTTCCGCCAATGCTGGCCGGCAGGCGACGATCCGTTTCGAATCGACATTCGGGATGCGCAGATCGTGGCGCCAGCGCGGGCCCTAGTTCAGCAAGACGCGGGCGGCGTCTTTCACCGCGCGCGTGAGGCGCTGGGCCAGCACAGGCTCGCGGGCCCAGTGCTGCCAGTAAAGCGCCACATCGACCGTTTTGCCGGGCAGCACCTCGGCCAGCGGCGGGCGGTGCGCACGGGCGGCCAGGTGCTGCTCGGGCACCATGCCCCAGCCCAGGCCCAGCTCCAGCGCCAGTTCAAAGGCGTCCACCGCCGGGACAAAGTGACGCGGGTACAGGGCGTCGCGCAAATTGAAATGCTGCGCCAGGAAAGCGTCCTGCAGGGCATCCTTGCGGTTGAAAATAATGGCCGGGCTGGCCAGCAGGCGCTGCGCCGCCACCGTTGCCTTGCCGGCGCGCCACTTGTGCACCAGCGCGGGGGCCGCCACGCAGTGGTAGCGCATGATGCCCAGCGGCTCGGCCACACAGCCCCGCATCGACTGCGCCAGCGTCGTCACGCAGCCGGTCACATCGCCGTTTTTGAGCGCGTCATGCGTGTGGTCCTGGTCGTCCACCACGATGTCGAGTAGCAGCCCATGTTTTTCAAGCGCCGGGGCGACGCCGGCCAGGAACCAGCCGGTCAGCGAGTCGGCATTGACGGCCACGCTCAGGCTTTGCAGCGGCACGGCCTTTGCGCCCGCACCGCGCCCTCCTTGCAGGTTCGCCAGCAAGTCCGCCTCCTGCAGCCTGAGCTGTTTGACATGCCCCAGCAGCGCCTGGCCGGCCGGCGTGGGATGCAGCTGCTTGCCGCGCACCAGCAGGCGCTGGCCCAAAGCGTCTTCCAGCGACTTGATGCGCAGCGACACGGCGGCCAGCGTCAGGCTCAGCGCCTTGGCGGCCGCACCAAAACTGCCGTATTCGATCACGGCCGCAAGGGCATCGAGTTGGCGGGCATCCAGCATCGCAGTGTTCCTTTGGGGTCTTATCAAGTATTTATTGACCAACACCAATTTAACTTAAATTCATTTAACTCAAGGCGATTTTCCCGAACACTCCATGACTCGTTCACATGATCATTCCCCGAACAAAACAGAACAGCAGAACAGAACAGAAAATCACCATGCCCGCCTTCTCCACCCTCATGTTCCCGGCCCCGGCTTTCGCCGCCGGACTGGCGCTCAGCCTGTCGCTGATCATGGCCATCGGCCCGCAAAACGCGCATGTGATGCGCATGGGCCTCTTGCGCCAGCACCTGTGGCTGACCATTGCGGTCTGCATCGCGACCGACGTGGCACTGATTGCAGCCGGCGTGCTGGGGCTGGCGCAACTCGGCGGCCTGTCAGACAAGCTGCAGGGCGCCATGGTGGGCGCGGGCGCCGCGGTGCTGCTGGCCTACGGAGGCCAGGCCATGCGCCGCTTCCTCCGTCCCGAACCGGCAGCCACCACAGCCAAGCCAGACCCGTTGCCACACCTGCCCCCTGGCCAAGGTGTGTCGCGCGGCCGGGCCATCACGCTGGCGCTCGCCCTGTCGTGGCTCAACCCGCACGCCTGGCTGGACACCGCCGTATTGATTGGCTCGGCCTCGCTGGCCTACGCGCAACCCGACAACGCCCTGTTTGGCCTGGGTGCGGCCGCTGGCTCGCTGCTGTGGTTCACGGCGCTCGGCCTGACGATGTGGTGGCTGGGCCAGCGACTCAACTCATCGCGCATCTGGCGCGCGCTCGATGGACTGGTGGCAGTGATGATGTGGGGCACGGCCGGCTGGCTGCTGCTCGGCCTGCTCTAGGGTGGCGAATACAAAGCAAAGCGGCCAAGCGGACTAAGCGGCCGAGGCCGCCGCCGAGCGCCAGAAATCCGGCTGGCTGTAATGGTGCTTCAGGAAGTCGATCCAGAGGCGCACGCGCAGCGGCAAGTGCTTACGCTGCGGGAAGACGGCGTAAATGCCGTTGGGCGGCGCCGCAAACGCTTCCAGCACAGCCACCAGGTGGCCGCTGGCGATTTCTGATTCGACTTCCCAGGTGCTGCGCCAGGCAATGCCGTAGTCGTCCAGGCACCAGTCGTGCAGCACCTGCCCGTCCGAGCAGTCCAGCGGCCCGCCGGGTTTGAGGTGGACCAACTCGCCGTCGATCTGGAAGGCCCAGCCACGGGTTTGGGACGCATCGCTGGACAGGGTGAGGCAGTCAAACCGGGCCAGCTCGCTGGGGTGCTGCGGCGTACCGTGGCGCTGGAGGTAGCGCGGCGTCGCCACGCAGAGGCGCCGGTTGTCGGCCATGCGCACGCTGACCAGCGAGGAGTCGGGCAAGTCGCCCACACGCACCGCGCAGTCGAACCCCTCGCCCGCCAGGTCCACGACGCGGTCGCTCAGGTTCAGCGAAATCGTCACGTCCAGATGCTGCTCGCGAAACTTCGTCACCAGCGGCGCCACATGGCGCCGGCCAAAACCGGCAGGCGCCGTGATGCGCAGGTGGCCGCTGGCCTTGACGCCGCCCGCCGACACGCTGGCCTCCGCGTTGGCCAGGTCGGCCAGCAGGCGCTGGCAATCCTCGAGGAAAGCACTGCCTTCGTGGGTGAGCGTGATGCGCCGCGTGGTGCGCACCAGCAGCTTCACCCCCAGCCGCTCCTCCAGCGCATCCAGCCGCCGGCCCATGATGGCCGGGGCCACCCCCTCCGCCTTGGCCGCCGCCGTCAAGCTGCCACGCGCCACCACCGCTACGAAAGATTCCAGTTGCTTGAGTTTGTCCATTCCGCATTATGTATACAAATGTTCCGAATCAGCTACTTTCTGATGACGATTCCAACAATCCTGACTTTTTAAGGTGGCCCCAATAGCCGCCATGGTGCCCTACCCTTTTTGCTGACCGAACCTTGTTCGTCAGCAGCTTTGCAGGGTTTGGCGGGGATTTTCGTGGCGGCGGTGGGGCGGGCATCCGTACGGCGCCATCTGATATAAATCAAGCACTTACAAATCTTTACGGGAGGGGCGCCAGATGCACGACGGCCTTGTTCATAAGACGGTTTTCACTTCTATATCACGTTAGACCGCATGCACAACGTTCCAGTTCTGTGGCCGTCGCGCGTCACGCCTGCGAACGAGATCGAGGCAGTGAAGGACCTGTACGCCAATCTCGCTGGTGTGCAATACAACGTGGACGCGTGGTGCGCTGCGTTGCAGCTCTATCAATTCACAGAGTCGTGCCCTACTGGAGTGTCGCGGGACGCAGTGCGGAGTTGGAAATTCCTGGCGGCGAACGAGTGCGTAATGCAGCTTTACCACCTGAAGGAGCGGATCAAGAAGGTGAAGGGCTTCAAGATTCGTGAGTGCCCCTCGTTGATGGAAACGATCGAGCACGCGAAGCTGCGGCAGGCGTCAAAGGCCCTGGATGATTACTTCCCTTACATAGACAAATTGAGAGACGCGGTAGCGCACACCGCATCAATCGATACCAATCCAAGAAAACATGCTCCCGAGGGTGAGTATGCTCTCGTTGGGTTTCGCGAGGATCATCGGTTCAGCTCCCCGTACGAGGGGAAGATCTACCACCTTGATCTGACACTGGAGAGTCTTCGAAGGATCGAAGAGGTCACCGACATGTTTCTTTCGGCGTTCATGCCGTCTGCTACAAAATTGGAACAGGAAGGCCATCTGGAATGACGTACTGTTTCGGCGACAAGCGGTCTAACAGATCCTTCGACACGGACGCACAAGGGCTTCAATGCAGGAGATCGCTATGAACATGAACCGCTCCCCCACTGTGGACCAGCTCAGAGTGCTTTTTGCGGAAGCAGACGATGAAGCAGGCCATCATTCTCTTTGGATTGATAAGGCCGGAGAGGTACACGTGTCCCTCATACCTGAGGAGCTTACGCCGCTTGGCTTCGAGGAAGAAACGCCCTCAATGCAGGTGAGGTTTGAAACGTTTGGCGAGGGTGGCGGTTACGTTGGCCCGGACGCCGCTGCGGACGACAAATTCATGGCCGACACCTTCGGGAGATTGGTCAAGGCATGGACGCCCCCGTTCAGAGCAGGACAAATCAAGTATGTCGACGACTGAGTGCCATGAATGTTGCGGTCCGGTTGCTTCCAACGTAGTTATGCCACAGGACTATTCTCGGATGGAAAACCACCCCATTTCGAAACTGAACTTCCCCGCAGCGCGAGAGCTCGCCGAAGCCGCTGCGATCTTCCAGGATCTCGGTTTTGTGGTCCAAGCGACAAAGAAGCTCGCCTCCTTGCTAAAAGGTGGCGCTTCCGATCCGGTGATTGCGCGCAGTCTGTTCACGGCAGCGCTAGTGGCGTACGTCCGGTGCTTTAGCTCAGGAAAGCGGGCCGTTCTTACTCCCGACATATTTGCGCCCCTTTCCGGTGAGCCGCTGGCCTGCCACCAGCAATACAAGGACACTCGGGACAAGCACATTGCGCACTCAGTGAACCCTTTCGAGGAGATGCTGGTAGGCGCGGTGCTATCGCATCCGGAAGCTCCCGTTCGCGACGTGGAAGGCGTGGCATGTCTAACAGCGAGTCTCATCACCTACGACGCGGATGGTGTCGAACAACTTGGAAGGCTGGCGAGCTTAGCGCAACACCACGTGGCAGCCAAATGCAAGGAGTTAGAGGCACGGGTGTTGGAGGTTGCGAAGAAAATGGATCTAGAACAGTTGTATGCGTCCGTCGGACTAGGATTCACGGCGCAGGGTGGCCCAGTCGCAGCTGCGGCACCTCGCAAGAAGTAAGGGGGGAGAACGTGCTTAATGACCGTCGCTCATGGGGCGAGCGGCCCAACAGGTCGTATATGGACTTATATGGGCGCCTCCGGTTTGGCAAGAAACTGACCTAGCCGCAACCATGGCAAGGTTTGGCTTTCGACGCATGGGGTCGAAGGCACGCTTTACGTTTCGATATTTCCGGGTCGGAGTATCAGTAGCTCAGGCGGGCCACCGAGCGCAGCACTTCGGGCGTGGTGGTCGGGAAGCCAAAAAACTCAAGGTAGGCCGGGATCTGCTCGAACAGCATGTCCGAGCCCACCTGGATGCGGCAGCCGCGTGCCTCCGCCGCATTCAGAAAAGCGGTCATCTCTGTCTTCATCACGACTTCGCCGACAAAGGCGGTCGGCGCGATGCGCGCAATATCCATGGGCATCGGGTCGCCCTCGTTCATGCCCATGGGTGTGGCATTGACCACCAGGTCGTGCCCGGCTGGGTCATTGGACATGGTGCTGACCTGCAGCTTGGGGTAGTGCTTTCTCAGCCGCGCGCCCAGGCCTTCGCAGGAGGCGATGTTCATGTCATACAGGCTGATGGCGCCTATGCCGGCCGCCGCCAGCGATGCGGCAATGGCCGACCCCACACCGCCGCTGCCGACCACCAGCACGCGGGCGCCGTCCAGCGTCAAGCCCTTGCGCTGCACACCACGCACAAAGCCTTCGCCGTCAAACATGTCGCCTTCGAGCTTGCCATCGGCGGCGCGCCGCACGGCGTTGCAGGAGCCCGCCACCGCCACGGTGGGCGTGGCGCGGTCGAGCAGGCCCACGGTGGTGACCTTGTGCGGCATGGTGATCAGGGCACCCCGGATGTTGGTGAGCGTGAACACCGCGCGCAGGAAGGCCGGGTAGTCGGCGCTCTGGCAGCTCATGGGCATCACCCGGGCATTGACGCCGATGTGGTCAAAGTAGGGGTTGTAGATCATCGGTGCCTTGAACGCGTGCGTCGGGTAACCGATGTGGGCAATGAGTTCGGTGTTGCCGTTGATCATGTGCGTTTCCTGATGGTGAGTGCGCCCTTGGGGCGTCGTTGTCTGGTTGAGTGGGGTTGAACGACCGTTGGATGGTTCGTGTTGCGGGGGGTCAGGGCCGATCCTGGGGCTCGCCCCGTGTCTGGCGCCACAGCGCCATGGCCGCCAGGCGCGCCGGGGCATTGGGCGCACCGTAACCGGTGTAGCCGCCTCGCCGCTCGGTCAGCTCGAAATGGAAGCGGTCGTCAAACGGCGTGAGGTACAGGTGCAGGAATTCGCCACCGCTGGCTTCGCGGTCGTACAGAATGCCGAGCTCGCGCATGGCGGCCAGCTCGGCGGCGTCGATGTCGTATTTGGCGGCCAGGTCGTCGTAGTAATTGGCCGGTACCGGCAGCAGCGGCGCACCCGAGGCCTTGAGCGCACGTGCCGTGGCAATCAGATTGGTCACGGCCAGCGCGATCTGCTGCACGCCGGCACCCCGGAAGCTGGACACGGCGCGAGACACCGAGGTGTTGTCGCGTTCGGAGACGGTGATGGACACACGCACCGCGCGGTCGGCGGATTCAATCTCGCGGCTCCTGATCACGCCGTAGGGGTCGTGCAGCACGACGTTGCGCTCGGGCACCAGGCCCAGCACCGCACGATGAAACAGCACCCAGGGCTCAACCTGACCGGCCGGGACAGCCTGCACCAGGTGGTCGATGCGCGCGGAGTCACCGAGCGCCCCGCCGCGCAGCGCGGACTCGTCCATCACAAAGTCGGCTTCGAACGGGTAGCGGCCGCCGTGCGGCGTCTCGCAGAAATACACCAGGCTGCCGTCCGGCGCACGCACGGCCGGGATGGTCACCTCGTGCTGCCCCACGCGGCCGAGCACGCGCGGGCATTGCAGCGCCTCGGCACGCGCCAGCGCACCGGCCACATCCGGCGTGGCCAGCGCGACGGCGCAGACCGAAGTACCGTGCAACTCGAAATGGCTGCGGGCAAAGGAATCCTCTTCCAGGTTGACAACGATGCGGACTTCGCCCTGGCCGTACAGGTCCACATTCTTGGACCGGTGGTGGCCGATGCGCTGAAAGCCGCAGGCCTGAAGCCACGTGGCCAGACGCGCACCAGCGGCCGGGTCGACGGCGAACTCAACGAACGCCCACCCGGTGAAGGCCGGCGGGGCCGGCGGCGTGAACAGCGGTACCTTGTAGGGCTGTGCGTCGCTGGCGCGGCCAAGTTGCACCTGCTCTTCGAGCCACAGCAGCGAACGCATGGCATCCACAGCGTTGGCCCGGGCCGGTGCGGCGCGGAACTCGTCGTTGAAAATTTCCAGCGACAGGGGGCCGGAGTAGCCGGCATCGAGCACGGCGGCGGTGAACTTCGCCATCTCGAATTCGCCCTGGCCGGGAAAACAGCGGTAGTGCCGGCTATGCGTCAGCACGTCGGTATTGACCCAGGGGGCATCGGCCAGCTGGACGAAGAATATTTTTTCGCCCGGCAGTTGCGCAATGCCACTCGGGTCATCGCGCAGCGACAGCGTGTGAAAGCTGTCAAGCGCCAGGCCCAGATGCGGATGGTTGGCACGCTCGACCACGCGCCAGGCCTGTGACCAGAGTTTGACCTGGCTGCCCCAAGCCAGCGCCTCATAGGCGATACGCATGCCGCGCCGCCCGGCATGTTCGGCCAACTGCTGAAACTGTTCGGCCAGCTGGTCCACATCACTCAGGGCATCGGGCTGCACGTTGGAACAGACCAGGATCAGCGGGGTTCCCAGCTCCTGCATCACGTCGAACTTGCGTTCGGCGCGCTCCAGATTGCGCGCCAGCTGCGCGGGCGTTGTTCCATCGAAATCGCGGAAGGGCTGGAACATGTCGATGCTCAGTCCCAGGTCCTCGCAAATGCGGCGCACCTCGGCCGGCGTTCCCGGAAACTGCAGCAGGTCGTTCTCGAAAATTTCCACGCCATCGAAGTGCGCCGCAGCCGCGGCCTGCAGCTTCTCGCGCAGCATTCCGGAAAACGAGACAGTGGCGATTGAATGGCGCATAGGCAACTCGGTTTGCTGCGTCAGGCGGCTTAGGCTTTTGGGGCTGATTGCGCAGCCGAGACAGCAGCACGCAGCGCCAGCAAATAACTGTCGACGCCAAAACCGCAGATCTGCCCTTTCACGATCTCGGCAAACACCGACACGTGACGGAAAGCCTCGCGGGCATGGATGTTGGACATGTGCAGCTCGACCACCGGGCAGGTCAGGATGGCCAGCGCATCGCGAATGCCGTAGCTGTAGTGGGTCCAGGCGCCGGCGTTGATCAGCACGGCGTCCACGCCGTCCTGGTAACCCTGATGAATGCGCTCGCACATGTCGCCTTCGCTGTTGGTCTGGAAGCATTCCACTTCCGTACCCAACTCCTTGCCCAGGTTAGTCAGGCTGGCATTGATCTCGTCGAGCGTGATGGTGCCGTACTGCGCGGGGTCGCGTTTGCCGAACATGTTGTGGTTGATGCCGTGAAGCATGAGAACTTTCATGAGAGATCCTTGTATGGGTGGGAAATTGAGAAATTGTCAGGTTGCTAGTCTGTCAGGTTGCTAGTTTGTCAGGTGGACGATCTGGCCCGTCCTGGCCGCTTCTGCAATGGCTTCGGTGATGCGCAGGTTGAGCAGGCCGTCACGCGCGCTGACCAGCGGCTGCGCCTCGCCCCGGACGACGGCGCCGAAGTGTTCGATCTGGTGCTTCAGCGGATCGTCTCGCACCATGCCCACCACGCCGACTTCGAATTCTTTCCACCAGGACCGGTCTTCCGGCCGGGGGTAGGTTTTCAGGCGCATCGTGGGCACCGACAGGCTGCCGTTGGTGCCGGCAAGGACGTAGCAGTCCTCGTCGTCGTAGGTCGGGTAGGCCTTGTTTTCCTGGCTGGTCTGCTCCCAGCTGCGCGGGCAGGCGGCCGTGTCGGACAGCATGAAGGTGCCCAGCGCGCCACTGGCAAAGCGCAGGTTGATCGCCACGGTGTCTTCTACCGGGAAACCGCGTGTGGCGCTGGAGGCAAAGGCCTGCACCGCGACGATGTTGCCGCACAGCATGCGCAGGTTGTGCACCTCGTGGATCATGTTCAGCAGGATGGGGCCGCCGCCGATCTCGCGGCGCCACGTGGCGTCGGCGTAATACTGGTCGGGCTTGAAAAAGGTGGCGCTGCCCATCACGGCCACCAGCTTGCCCAGTTTGCCGGAGTCGACCACCTCCTTGGCCTTGGCCATGATGGGGCTGTGCGCGCGGTGGTGGCCGATCAGTACCTTGGCACCGGTTTCATCCACCACCTTGAGCAGCTGTTCGCCCTCCGCCACGGTGGTGGCAATCGGCTTTTCCAGCAGGATGGGCAGGCCCGCAGCGATGCACTGCAGCGCTTGCGGTACGTGCAGCTGATTAGGCGTGGCCAAAACCAGGCCGTCGGGGCGGTCCTTGGCCAGCAGTTCTTCAATCGAGGTGTACAGCGGCACACCCGCCTTGGCCGCCACTTCGACGGCGGCGGGCGACGGGTCAACAATGGCGGACAGCACACAGGTGGGGCTGGCCAGCGCCACGCCCATGTGGGCCTGGCCGATATAGCCGGCGCCTGCAACTGCGATGCGGGTTTTGGTCATCTTTCGGTCATCGGAATTAGTCGGGCAAAACGGGGATGACTCGCCCCGGCGGAAAAAAACCGCCAGGGCGTGCCTGGGGTGCTATTTACTTGCGCATCTTGGCCAGTTCGGCTGTGACTTCGTTGACGGTGGCTTCACCGACGCTGGCGCTGAACTGGGTAATCACCGGTTTCATCTTGTCGCGCAGCTTGGCGACCTCGGCGGGCGGGAATTGCGTCACGGTCATGCCATTCTTCTTGAGCAGCTCGAGGTTGGTCGCCACGGCGGCGCGGGCTTCGGCACGCTGGACAACTGCAGCCTCGTTGGCAGCATCGCCGATGATCTTCTTCTCGGCCGGTGTCAGGGTGTCCCAGACCTTTTTGCTGAAGATCACCGATTGCGGGTTGTACTGGTGGTTGGTCAGGGCGATGTGCTTCTGCACTTCCCAGAATTTGTTGGCGGCAATCACGCTGACCGGGTTTTCCTGGCCGTCAATGGCTTTTTGCTCCAGACCACCATAGACCTCGGGGAAAGGCATGGGTGTCGGGTTGGCGCCCAGGGCCTTGACCCATGCGACGTTGATCGGGTTCGGGATCACGCGCAGCTTCAGGCCGTCAATGTCTTCAACCTTGTTCAGCGGGCGCTTGCTGTTGGTGATCTGGCGGTAGCCGAGTTCCCAGTAGGCGAGGCCCACAAGACCTTTTTGTTCCAGCAGGGCGTGCATCTTCTTGCCGACCGGACCATCAACGATGGCGTCGGACTCTTTTTCGTTGGCGAACAGGAAGGGGAAGTCAAAAATCGCCAGTTCCTTGGCTTCGCTGGCCAGGATGCCACTGTTCATGACCGCCATTTCGATCGTGCCGCCCTTCATCGACGACACCACGGCCTGGTCGCTGCCCAGCGTGCCGCTGTAAAACAGGTTGACCTTGATCTTGCCGCCAGACTTGGCGGCGACGACTTCTGCAAATTTCTTCATGCCCGCGACGGCCGGGTGGCCTTCCGGTCCGTTGAGCGCGAACTTGAACGCGTGCTCCTTGATGTCCTGTGCACCGGCCATGCCGAAAGCGGCCAGGGCGGCAGCGGCCAACAGAGTCTTGATCATCAAACGTTTCATGGTTGTCTCCTGAAATAACACAGTACGCAAATTGACGGGATGCAGGACATGGCGTACCACACACGCCCCGCCTCGGAAAACAGATTCAGCAGATTCAGCTCAGTACAGCAGGCGGGCCGGCCACATCACAATTTGGGGAAACAGCACCATCAGGAACATCACGATGAACTGGACCACCATGAAGGGCATCACGCCGCGCGTCACGTCGTCCATCTTCATCCGGCCCACACCCGCCACGACGTTCAGCACGGTGCCGACTGGCGGCGTCACCAGGCCGATGGAGTTGTTGATGATGAACAGCACGCCGAAGTACACCGGGTCGATGCCGGCAGCTTTCACCAGGGGCATCAGCACCGGCGTCAGGATCAGGATGGTCGGCGTCATGTCCATGGCGGTTCCGACGATCATGACCAGCACCATGATGGCCATCATCAGCAAGGTGGGGCTGCCCAGCAAGGGGCTGAGCAGGTCAACGACCTGTGCGGGCAACTGCGCCACCGTGATCAGCCAGGCCGACACCATGGCCGCGGCCACCAGGAACATCACCACCGCCGTGGTCTTGGCGGCGGCCACGAAGGTTCCATACAGCTGGCTCCAGGTGAGCTCCCGGTAGATCACGCCCGCCACGAACAGGGCGAAGACCGCCGCGACCACCGCAGCCTCGGTCGGCGTGAACAGGCCGAAGCGCAGGCCGAACAGGATGAGCAAGGGCAAGGTCAGAGCCCAGCCGGCCTTGCGAAAAGCGAGCCACACCTCGCCGGCAGACTTGCGCGGCGGCGGTTCGAGCTTTTCGCGGCGCGTCGTCCACCACCAGGTCGCCCACAGACCCGCGGCCAGCCAGATACCGGGGAAGATGCCGGCCAGGAACAGTTTGGTGATCGACACGTTGGCGGCAACGCCAAAAATCACAAACCCGATGGACGGCGGAATGATGGGGCCGATCACGCCACAGGCAGCGATCAGGCCACCGCTGCGCGCCTTGTCGTGGCCGGCCTTGACCATCATCGGCAGCAGCAGCGCGGTCAGCGCGGCCGCGTCGGCCACTGCCGAGCCAGACAGAGCCGACAAGATACAGGCGGCGACGATGGTCACGTAGCCCAGGCCGCCCCGGATGTGGCCGACCAGCGCCAGCGCGAAGTCGACGATGCGCCTGGACAGGCCGCCGGTGTTCATCACCTCACCGGCCAGCATGAAGAAGGGCACGGCCAGCAGCGGGAAGCTGTTGGCGCCCTCCATGATGTTCTGCGCCAGGATTTGTGCGTCGAACATGTTCATGTGCCACATCAGGGCGGCGCCGCACAGCAGCAACGAAAAGGCAATAGGGATACCCAGCGCCATGGCAGCCAGCAGGGAACCCAGGAAAACAGCAATGGTCATGGTAGATACTCCTCTGGTGGCTTAGAGAGGCTTGGGCACGTCGATCGGCTCTTCTTCGGACTCCCGAATGCCGATCAGCTCGTCGTCGGAGAGTTCGCCCTTCAACAGGCGCCACAGGTGGTTGAGCAGGATCACCGCGCCAGACACGGCGCAAACCATGCCGCTGGCGTAGAAGATGCCCATGGACACTTCCATGGCGGCGCTGGTGGATTCCCAGTTGACCTTGACCTGGTCCAGCGAGCCTTTGAACAGCAGCCAGCAAATGAACAGCATGAGTGCATGCCCGAGCACGAGGCAGATCCGTTTGCCGCCTACCGACAGACGGGACACCAGCATGTCGGTGCCCAGGTGCGCACCTTCGTGCATCGCGACGATGGCGCCCAGGAAGGTGACCCAGACGAACAGCCAGCGCGACAGCTCTTCCGAGACGGTGATGCCGGAGTTGAAGGCGTAGCGCATCACCACGTTGGCAAACACCAGCACCACCATCAGTGCCAGCGCGCCAGCCATGAGCACCGACAGCAAGCGGCAATAGCCGTCAATGAGTTTTTGTAGCATGAAACCAGTCTCCTGTATGTGTTCGGTACAGTAATGTACGAACTAGTTAGTTTTATTGGAATCAGTACTTACCCTAGCGCAGTCCAGCCCCGCACCAGACGATTGCCCAGCTCTTCGGAGCCTCTCCCGAGCTCTCTGTTGCCTATTTGCGAACGAAACGCACCACCATCTCGACGATGCTGTTGCGGCGCGCAGCGATCGACTGGGGGGTGCCCCCGTCGCGCTTGAAAATCAGGTCGAAGGTATGCCGGTTGGACACGTTGAAGAAAGTCAGCGCCGAAATCGATGCGTGGATGTCGATGGGATCGAGCCCGGCCCGGAATACGCCCTGCGCCACGCCGCGTTCGTAAAGATTGCGAATAGCCTCGATCGCCGGGACGTTGAGCTCCTGGATGCTCTTGCTTTGCGCCAGGTAGGCGCCGCGCTCCATGTTCTCGGTCATCACCAGCCGGATGTAGTCCGGGTTGCCCTGGTGATGGTCGAACGTGAACTCCACCAGCCGGCGCAGGGCCTGTTCGGGCGGCAGGTCTTCGAGGTGCAAGCCGGCTTCGATGCTGCGCATGCGGCGGTAGGACTCTTCCAATACCGCGACGTACAGGCCTTCCTTGCTGCCGAAGTAGTAGTAAATCATGCGCTTGCTGGTGCGCGTGGCGGCCGCGATTTCGTCGATGCGCGCACCGCTCAGGCCCTTGTTCGCGAATTCCGCGGTGGCGACCTCGAGAATGCCCGCCATGGTGCGGGCCGGGTCGTTGGTGCGGGGAACCGGCAAGGTCCTGCCCGCCGTCCCGGTCGCAGCCTTGCCCGCCGGCCTGGTTGCCGGTTTGATTGCCGCTTTTGCCTTGGGGACGGAATGTACTAACTCGTTCATTCCTGCAGTATAGAGGGCCGGCGCAGCACATGGAAGGGGTCATCTGGAAGGGTTGCACAGCGCACGACAGCCGGTTATTTACACCAGCGGAACCGTCAGCTTCCCGATCACCGCAAGGGTATCGGGACGCACGCCACGCCACCAGACAAAGGCCTCAGCAGCCTGCTCGGCCAGCATGCCCACACCGTCGGCCAGCTGTTTGACGCCGGCGTTTTGCGCCAGGCGCAGGAAGGGTGTCAGGCCCTTGCCATAGGCCAGCTCATACGCCAGGGCGCAATTGGCAAACACGCTGGCCGGCACCGGCGGCAGCTCGGCACGCAGGCTGGCCGAGGTGGCGTTGAACACCACATCAAAGGCCTGCCCCACCAGGTCGGTGTAGGCACAGCCGCGCACGCTACCCTTGGCCGAGCCAATTTTTGCCAGCTCAAGTGCCTTGTCCACACTGCGGTTGGCGATCACCAGCTCGGCCGGTGCCTGCTCCAGGAAGGGCAGCAGCGCGCCCCGTGCGGCGCCACCGGCACCCAGCAGCAACACGCGTTTGCCCTTGAGCGGGCAACCCAGGTTATGGGTCACGTCGCGCACCAGGCCAACGCCGTCGAAGTTCTCGGCCAGCACGCGATCGCCGTCAAATTTCATGGCATTGACGGCACCGGCGAGCTGTGCCCGCTCGGAGCGCTCGGTGGCATAGGCAAAAGCGTCGAGCTTGAAGGGCGCGGTGATGTTCATGCCCCGCCCGCCGCTGGCGCGAAACGAATCTACGGCAGCGGCAAACCCGCCCAGCGGGCCTTCGATGGCCGTGTATTCAATGTCCTGCCCTGTGGCTTGCGCAAACATGCCGTGGATCAGCGGCGATTTGCTAAAGCCAATAGGGTTGCCGATGACGGCATAACGGTCGGTCATGACTGGACTCCCACAGGTGACTCCGAATACAGAACGCCGTCGCGCTCCATGGCGTCTATCTCGACCGGACTGAATCCCACGCTCGCCGCGATCTCTCGATTGTGCTGACCCAGCAGTGGCGCGGGACCGCTGGGCGAGGTGTCGCATTCAGAGAAGCGAAACGGCAGGTTGGGTAGCTTGATCTTGCCCAGCACCGGGTGGTCTTGCTCCACCACCATGCCCCGTGCAAGGGTTTGCGGGTCGCTGAGCACCTGGTCTATGGTTTGCACAGGCGCCGCCGGCACGCCGGCAGCGTCCAGCGCCGCGCAACATGCCTGAACCGAATGGGCCGTCGTCCAGGCTGTCACCTTGGCCAGAATGGACTCACGGTTGGCGTTGCGTCCGGCCTGGTCGTGCAGGCGGGTGTCCGCCGCATAGTCCTCGCCGCCTATCAGTCGGGCCAGGCTCTTCCAGGTGTCCGTCATCTGCGCAGCAATCACCAGATAACCATCGTTGGCGGAAAAAGCGCCATAGACCGTGCTCTGCGGCAGGTCGTGGCCGGTCTGCACCGGCAACTCCTTGCCGCCGCTCATCAAGTAGCTCTGCGCGGCGAAGTCGTGCATGGAGATCATGCAGTCGTACAGGGCAATGTCAATGTGCTGCCCGCGGCCGCTGCTCACGCGGCCAAACAGCGCGGCGCAAATCGCCGACACGCCGTGCATGCCGGCATACATGTCGGCGATGGGCATGCGAAACAGCGGCGGCGGCTCGCCCGGCACGCCAATCAGCGACATGGCGCCGCTCTTGGCTTCGGCGATCAGACCGAAGCCCGGCCGCGCCGAGTCCGGCCCGGTGTGGCCGTAGGCCGAGACCGAGCAGTAGACGAGTTTGGGGTTGCGCCGGGAAAGCTCTTCATACCCCAGGCCCAGTTTGTTCAGCGCACCGGGGCGGTAGTTCTCGACGAACACGTCGGCGCTGTCGGTGAGCTTGTGCATCATGTCCAGGCCACGCGGGTCACGCAGGTTGATGCACAGGCCCTGCTTGCCCATGTTCTGCTGCATGAAGTAGCCGCTCTGGCCCTTGACGAGGGTCGGGCTGGCACGCCCGGCATCGCCTGCCACCGGCCGCTCGACCTTGATGACCTCGGCGCCCATCGCACTGAGGCAACGCGACATGTGCGGGCCGGCCAGAAAATGGCTGTAGTCGATGACGCGTATGCCTGCCAGCGGCTGCGCTTGTGGGGGTTTGGTGGGTGATGGTTCAGTCATTTAAAAGTCCTCTCGGCCCAAATGGAGCGGGCGCAATAAGCTATTTTTTGAAGGTGTTGATGGTGCTGATGGCGATTGAAGGGGTTCAGGAAGCCGCTGCAGCGGGCCGGCGCGGCACCATCAGCCGGTGTTCGCCCTTTTGCACCACCTGGCCGTGCTGGTTGATCAGCTCGGCCGGCAGCACCACGATGCCCCAGCCGGGCTTGCTTTTGGAGGGGCGCATGCTCTCGACCCGAAACCGCACCTGCAGCACGTCGTTGATCTTGATCGGCAGCACAAAGTCCCAGGTCCAGCCCAGCGACATGCCGGGCAGGAAGCGGTACTCGCACTGCGTTTTCAGGCCGTCGGCCACCGACAGGCCCATCAGCCCGTGCGCCACACGGCAGCCAAAGTGCGAAGCGTTGGCGTATTCCTCGTCTACATGCACGGGCGTGAAGTCGCCGGTGAGTTCGGCATAGGCGTCGATGCGTTCGGCGGTGACGGTGTAGGTCGGGCTGGTGCATTCGTCACCGATCTTGGCGTCGTCCCAGTATTTTTCAGGCGTGGTGAAGTTGATTTGAGGGGCGGGCATGGTGGGATCAGGTCCAGTTGGTTCCAGTGTTGTTTGGGAAAAGACAGGCTGTGATGCGTCCTGCTAGACCACGGTGGGGGCCGACGCGCCGTCCACCGTGATGTTCGCGCCGGTCAGGTAGCGGCCACGCACGGATGCGGCAAATGCGACGATGTCCGCAATCTCTTCGGGCTCGGCCATGCGGCCGAGCGGCATTTTCATGACCGAGCGCTTCAGCGCCTCCTCTTCGGAGACACCGGCGCGCCTGGCCTCGGCCTTGAGGCCTTCGGCGACGCGGCCGGTATTCGTCAATCCGGGATTGAGTCCGACCACGCGCACGCCGTGCCCCGCATAGGCGTGCGCCAGGCCGGCAGTCACGAGCATGAGCGCTGCGTTCGCCGCGCCACCCGCAAGATGCGTGGGTGCGGGAACCTTGCCGCCATTGCCGATCACATTGACGATGGCGCCACGGCCGCGCGCCGCCATGCGCTTGATCGCGGGGTCCATGACGTTGATGTAGGAAAAGTACTTCGCATCCATCGCCGCGCGCCATGCGGCCGGGGTCAGGTCGGCGGCATCCGTGCGTTGCGCGGCACCGGCGCTGTTGACGAGGACGTCCAGCGGACCGAATTCGGCCTCAACCCGCTCGACCATGGCGGCGGCGGCAGCGGCGTCCGTCAGATCTGCGGACATACAGTAGCAATCGCCCAAAATCTTCTTGGCAGCGTCGAGGTTGGCTTGCGAGCGTGAAACGATGGCGACGCGGGCGCCTTCCCGGCGAAACAGGCGCGCACACGCCAGCCCGATACCCTTGCTGCCTCCGGTGATGAGCACGTTCTTGTCCTTGAGTTCCAGGTCCATGGTGATCTCCTAAATGAATGGGGGGTCAGGCTCTCGGGTTCACGGCCAAGACCTTGGCCACAGCATCGCCGCTGGCCTGAATCAGTTCAATGGCCAGGCCATCGGGCAGCTGCAGCCAGTTGCGACCCTGGGGCAGCGGCGTCACACCCCAGTGCTGCGCCTCGGCCAGGGCCGCGTCGAGGTCTTCAACCATGATGCCCAGATGGGCGAGCCAGCCAGCGTCGTTGGACGGCGGCGCCTCGAAGCCGGGCGTGCTCATCAGCTGCATGCCGCCTACCGTCCAGTACTGGCGCGGGGCATCCGTCGGGCCGTCGATCTCGCGCACGTCCATGCCCAGCACCTCGTAGAAGAAGTTGATGTGCCACTGAATGTCTTTCACCCGCACCGCGACATGTTCGACATAGGATTTTTTTGTGTAAGCCATGAAATATGTCCTGAGGTTTTTTTTAGAGTTTCAAGCCGCGTTCGACGCCCTTGAGGCAGGCCACCAGGGTCTGGTTGACCGGCGTCGGCACACCGCAGCGCTCGCCCCAGCGCACGACCGAACCGTTCACAAAATCGACCTCGGTGACCGAGCCCTTTTCCAGGCTCTGCAGCATCGAGGTCTTGAATTCATCAGGCAGGCCGGCGCCGGCCTTGAGCCAGGCATCGCGCGGGTCGGTGATGCTTAAACGGATGCCGCTGGCCTTTGCCACCGCCATCGCCTCGGCCACCGCCGCCACACCGCAGGCTTCGAGATCGGGTTGCTGGTACATCTCGCCATAAGTCAGGCGCGTGATGCCGGTCAGCGCACCGGTCGCCACGTTGATCAGCAGCTTGTCCCAGATGGTGCCCATGATGTTGTCGCTGACCGTGGTGTCCAGCCCGGCACGATTGAAGGTGTCGGCAATGCGCTGCAGGCGCCCGGTGATGCGGCCATCCAGTTCGCCAATATGGGTGTTTTTGCCGCGGGTGCCGACGATGACATGGCCAGCGGCCAGCTGCGTGCCGCCCACATAGGTCTTGCCGGCGAGCACGCGTTCGCGGCCGACGATCTCCGCCAGAATGTCTTCATGCCCGAGGCCGTTTTGCAACGACAGCACGGCCGTGTCCGGCCCCAGCAAACAGGTCGCCGCTTCCATAGCCTGGCGCGTATGGAAGGACTTGACCAGCACGATCACCAGGTCCACCGCGCCCGTGTCCATGTTCACGCCCTGAGCGGTGGTGGCGGCGTGTACCTGCACGCTGCGGTCCACCCCGCCGTCGCGCAGGGTCAACCCGCGGCTGTTCATGGCATCGACCTGCCCGGCGTTCCGGTTGATCAACCAGACTTCGTGGCCGGCCTCGGTCAGCACGCCGCCGATCGCGCAACCCAGCGCACCAGCACCCAGAACACAAATCTTCAAAACAGTCTCCTCATTCGTTGGCAAGTTGAACAGCGTCAAGGTCTGAGTTATCGCCCCGACCACCGAGGTGGGCGTTTTTCGGCGAATGCCCGGGGGCCTTCAATCGCGTCCTGGCTGGCCAGCATTCGTTCGGCCGCGTCGTAGCGCGCCCGCATGGCCGCCGCCAGGTCTGGCTGGTTCAGGCTTTGCAGCATGACCTGCTTGGAGGCCTGCAACGCCAGCGGCGCGCAGGCCAGCAGCGTCTGCGCCAGTGCCCGCGCGCGTGGCATCAACTCCGCATGGGACACGACCTCGTTGATTAAACTGATGCGGCGCGCCTCCAGGGCCTTGATGCGCTGGCCCGTGAGCACCAGCCACATGGCGTCCTTCATGGGCATCTGGCGCGGCAGGCGCTGCAAAACACCGCCACCGAGCGCCGCCAGGCCCACCAGCGGCTCGGGCAGCGCAAACTCCGCTTGATCGGCAGCAATGGCCAGGTCACACGCCGCCACGATCTCGACGCCCCCGCCCAGGCACAAACCGTTGACGGCGGCGATCACGGGCTTGAACAAATCAAAGCGTGACGTGATGCCGGCAAATCCGGTCGGCGGCTTGTCATGGTTGCCACTGTTCGCCAACGCCTTGAGGTCGGTGCCCACACAAAACGCCTTGTCACCCGCACCGGTGATGATGGCCACCTGAAGCTTGGGATCGGCGGCATACAGGTCCAGCGCGCGCGACAGCTCGACATGTGCGTCAGGATGCAGGGCGTTGAGCACCTCGGGTCGGTTCAAGGTGAGCGTCAGAACCGGCCCATCACATTCAAAGCGGCAGTAACGAAAATCAGCGGCGGGCATAAGAAGTCCAGCGGAGCTAGGGTAGCGTCCTGCTGTTTATTGCGCCGTGGTTTTGAGCGTTTCAATGACCTGTGCCCGGCCATTGTCAATTTTGACCATGAAACTCTCACGGTCGAGGTCGCCCTTGTCGTCGTAGCGCACATCAAACAACACACCGGGGTACTCTTTTGCAGAAATGCGGGCGCCACGCATCGCGGCTGCGAATGCTTTGGGATCCACCTTGCCGATCTTGTCAAAAATCGCTTTGGCAGCGTGCATGCCGGTGTAGCCCTTCATGGCGTTGTGGTCGGGCTTGAACTTGTATTCAGACTGATACGCTTTGCTGAACGCCTGGACGGTCGGATTAGGTGCGTCCGGCGTCAGCCCCACATGGGCGATCACGCCATTGGCCGCGTCGCCCGCCAACTCGATCACCTTGTCGTTTGCCAGCGTTGACTCGCCAATGATGGGCTTGTCGTAGCCCTGTTTGCGCAGCTCTTTCAGTGCGCGTGCGGACTCTTCCTCGTTGGTGTAAATGAACAGGGCGTCAGCCTGTGCCTGTTTCGCCCTGAGCACCGCGCTCGAAAAATCCAGCTGTCCGGGTTCGGTGGAAATGTCGGCGGCCACCTTGATACCCGCGGCCTGGAACTCTTTGGTGATCGCGTCGCGCCCGCCCTTGCCGAAGTCGTTGTTGACGTAAATGACCGCCACGCTGCGAGCCTTCACGGTGTTTCGGATATAACGCGCCACCTTGGGCATGGAAGCGGCCTGAGTGAATGAGCAGCGCAGCACATAAGGATTGCCCTGCTGGGTAATGTGCGCGGCCTCGCCGCCGATGATGTTGGGGATTTCTGCGCGGCGGGTTTCATTCATGCTAACCAGAATCGAACCTGAAAACACCGGGCCCATGACCAGCGGGACACCCTGATCGACCGCCTTTGCCGCCAATGCTTTGGCGACACCGGGCAGGGTCTGTGTATCCCACGAGCTGTATTGAAGCTGGCGCCCGGCGACGCCGCCGCTGCTGTTGATTTCCCTGATGGCCAGTTTGATGCCGTTATCGAAGTTGGTGCCCGCGGTCGCGCCCGAGCCTGACAGCTCAACCAAGCCGATGATGGGGATGGGCTGAGCCATCGCAAAACCCTGTACGCCGGCCAGAGCGAAAGCAGCCGCCAGGCGGCCAAATACCTTGTTCATGCTTGTCTCCTGAAATTTGGTTTTCGCCCACTTGGCTGGGGCGTGGGAGCGATGGTAAGAGCCCCCCACCATGTCGTCCATGCAGCAATAACAATAGATATCATTGCGTATCACAATAGAGGTATGGACAAGGACCTTGATCTGCTCGACATCAAACTGCTGCGCCTGCTGGACCAGCTGTATGCCACCCACAGCGTCACGCGTGCGGCCGAAGCGCTGGGGCAAAGCCAGCCCACGGTCAGCATCTGGCTGGCCCGGCTGCGCAAGCAGCTGAACGACCCGCTGTTTGTACGCACGGCCGAAGGCATGCTGCCGACGCCGCGCACTGATGCGCTGATGGGCACGGTGCGCGAGGTGCTGGCCGGCTTGAAGCGGCTGTCCGAGTCGGGCGCCGCATTTGATCCGCCGACCGCGCAGCGGCGCTTCAGGATTTGCATGACGGATGCCAGCCACATCACCCTGCTGCCCCGGCTGCTGTCGCATGTGCGGGCGGTGGCACCCGGCGTGGCGCTGGAAGCGGGGCGCATCGACAGTGACCTGGCGAGCGCGCTGCAGGCCGGCGAGGCGGATCTGGCCGTCGGCTACCTGCCGTGGCTGGACGCCGGTTTTTACCAGCAAACCCTTTACGCGCAGGACTGGATTTGCCTGGCCAATGCGCAGCATCCGCGTGTCATCGACGAAACCCGGGCGAACTGGAACCTCGCCGTGTACCAGGCCGAAGCGCACATCGGCATCAGCTCCGGCACGGGTTACCAGCTGCTGGACAACACCGTGGCGTCACAGCGCATCACACGCCAGATACGGCTGGAGCTGCCCGGTTTTCTGGGCCTGTCGGCCATTCTCTCGACCAGCGACCTGATCGCCACCCTGCCCCGCCACATCGGCGAAACCCTGGCCCACGCCGCCGGACTGCGCGTGCTGCCCTGCCCGTTCGAGATTCCCGGCTTCACCGTCAAGCAATACTGGCATGCCAGGTACCACCATGACGCGGCCTGCCGCTGGCTGCGCGGCGTCTGCGCCGAATTGTTCATGAAAAATGCCTGACCCCAGACAATGCGGGCGTAAGCGGCTATTTCAAAAAATGCTGTGACAAAAAGTCGGGTGAAATGGAGGCAATGATGGCGCACTCGTCCATGCCATCGGGAACATGGCATACATTGCGAAACGACATGGTGCCCATCTCCCCCATGACATGGACGCCATGACCCCCATCGCCTACATTGGAAACGTCCTTACTTGCATCAAACATGAGCCCCTCCGTTTTCAACCGCACCACCGAAGACGTCGGCAACATCGTCGAGTTCGGTCACGTCAATGTCCGCGTGCCAGACCAGCAGCAGGCGATCATCTTCTACATCATGGGCCTGGGCCTCACCCGCGACCCCTACCTGATGACCGGTGTGGACAACGCCTGGATCAATGTCGGCACCTGCCAGTTCCACTTGCCGGTTGGGCCTGCGCAGGTGCTGCGCGGCATGACCGGCCTCGTCCTGCCCGATCCGGACGCTTTGGTCGCACGGCTGACGCAGGTGGCGCCCCGGCTGAAAGGCACGAAGTTTGCCTTTGCCCGCCCCGGCGAATGCGTGGATGTCACCTGCCCTTGGGGCAACCGAATCCGCGTGCACGCGCCAGATCCCGCGCGTTTTGGCCGCATGACGCTGGGCATGCCCTATGTGGAAATTGACAGCGCCCCCGGTACCGCCTCGCGCATCGCCCGCTTCTATCGCGAGGTCCTTGCGGCGCCAGCCCACAGCGGCCACGACGCCACCGGCGCCTTCGCGCGTATTCCCATAGGCCTCGGCGAAAGCCTGGTATTCCGCGAAACCGGCCGCGTGCTGCCGCCCTTCGACGGCCACCACGTCCAGATCGCCATCGCCGACTTTTCGGGCGTGCACCGGCGTCTGCTCGAACGTGACCTGATCACCGAGGAAAGCAACCAAAGCCAGTACCGCTTTCAGGACATCACCGACCTGGACACGGGCGAGGTGCTGGCGACCCTCGAGCACGAGGTGCGCAGCATGCGCCACCCCCTGTACGCACGCACTCTGGTCAATCGAAGCGCATAAGCAGCGCAGACGACACCCCCCACGCAGGCGCCATCAGGAAGCGGCCTGTTCCGGCCCTGCCCCCGACTTGACGCCGGTTTCTCCATGGCATCAGCCGGGACCCGGGGATTTCAAGGACCCGCGGCGAAGCGCAACATTGTTCATGGCAACCGGCCAGACCCCTGAACTGCGGGCGTTGACAGCTGTTTGTTTGACAGCAAACCGCGTCATAGGCGACGGGCGGAAGTGGGCGGAAATCGGGCAAATAGCCGGGTATTACGCTCACGCCCTGTCCGGTCGTGCGCCTACGTCGGAACGGCCGGCCGCCAGTTACAAATGAGTAACCTCATCGTAAAAGGTCAGCCATGCGAGTTCATCGATTTCTTTCACTCCTCATTTCCTTGCTGGCCGTCGGCTTCATCGCCACGGCGCCGCAGCCTGCAGGTGCGCAGCCCAAGGCGCGCTTTGCACCGGAGATCAGCAGCTTCCAGGTCGACGTGACCGACCAGCTTGCACCCGGCAGCGACCTCAGCTTCACGCTGGAAGGCTCGCCGCGCGGGCAGGCCAGCGTCCGGCTGAGCGGCATCAACAAAAACATCGTGCTGCGCGAAGTCGAGCGCGGTGTTTATGAAGGCTCCTACACGTTGAGCCGGCGCGACCGACTCGGCCCGCAGCCGACCGCGACCGCCACCCTGCGTGTGCGCAATGCCTCCAAGGTCGTGACCCAGGCCTTGGCCGGTGGCCCGCCACCGGTAGCCAGCCCGCCACCGCCTCCTGCCGCCCCACCCCTGGTGATCGAACGCTTCACCGTCACACCGGTGGCCCGCATCGAGCCCGGCGCCGAACTGCGCTTTGCCGCCGCCGGTACACCCGGCGCGCGCGCCACGCTGAGCATCGACGGCGTGGTGCAGGGCGTGCCCATGCAGGAAGTGCGTCCGGGCCGCTATGAAGGCGCCTACACCATACGCCGCAACGACAACTTCCCGCCCTCGCTCAACATCGTCGCCACCCTGGAAGGCAACGGCCAGACGATCCGCTCGCGGCTGAACCAGGCGCTGCTGGTGGACGCCCGGCCGCCCACCGTGCGAAACCTTGCACCGCAAAACAATGAGACCGTCGCAAGCGGCCCGGTGTCGGTGTCCGCAACGTTTGATGACAGCGGCGGTGTCGGCGTGGATCCCAGGAGCGTGAAGATCATGATCGGCGGCCAGGACGTGACGCGCAATGCCAGCATCACGCCCCAATTCCTGACCTGGCGCGGTGATTTGCGGCCCGGCGCCCACTCGGTGGAAGTTACCGCTGCCGACATGGCTGGCAACGCCGTGCGCCAGACCTGGGTGTTCAATGTGGCCGGTCCGCAAACTCCGCCGCCGGCCGCCACACTGCCCTTGCAGATCACCAGCCACGCCAACAATGCACAGGTCAGCGGCGGCACCATCGAGGTACGGGGGCGTACCGCCCCGGACACGAAAGTGGATGTGCAGGTCCACGTGATCGCCTCGCTGGCCGGCTTCTTCGGCGTCAACCAGCCGATCTTGACCCAGACCCTGCGATCGGATGCCGGTGGCAACTTTGCCTTCAGCTTCAGGCCGCAAGTGCCGGTGCCGGGCGCACGCTATGAATCCACCATCACGGCGACCAAAGGCAACCTCGCCAACGAGATCCAGCTGGTGCTGTTCCAGCAACGTTGAGATCAAGGAATTGCAGCGGAAGCAGGCCTTGCGCGGGCCGTTCCGGGCAAACACGGAAGCGGGGTGACGTGCGCCATCGAACGGAACCGCATGCGGATAGCGCATTTTCAAAATGCAACGCGGGACGGCCGCTCGCCTGAACAGGCGAGCAGTCCGCCGCAAACAACCCAAAGAACCCAAAGGAATTTTCATGAACTATTCAATCGTTTTTTCCGCCGCACTGACGGCACTGGCTTTGACCGCATGTGACAGGCCAGCCGCTGTCGTGGCCCCGGCCGTGGTGACCGTGCCGGTCCCCGGCCCTGCCGGACCCACAGGTGCGACGGGCTCCACGGGCTCGACCGGATCAACGGGGTACACCGGCGCAACTGGCTCCACGGGGTCCACTGGCTCGACCGGCTCGCCCGGGTACACCGGTGCAACTGGCGACACTGGCGCAACGGGTGATACCGGGGCCCAAGGCCAGCGCGGCAAGACCGGTGATACCGTGGTCATCGTTCCGACGACGCCCGCGCGCTAAGCGTTTCCGATACGCCCGGACGGTATCGGGCGAAGGTATATCGGGCCATGAGCAGTGTGGTCTTCGCGCAGATGACCCGACTGCAAATCCCCGCCACAGCCCAGCTTGTGGCGGGGATTTTCGCTTTTGGCTTTACCCTGAATACAAAGAAAGGCGCTCCCGGCGCAGGCGAATCCGCCATCAGCAGCGTGCCGGTCGCCGACTCGCTCACTTCGCCGCGGGCGCTGAGCACGAAGGCTCCGGCCAGGCTGGCATGCGCACCGGTTTGTCGGGCCAGGCCTGTCCTCAGCTTGTCGAAGTCGCGGTTTGGGCGGTGCTCTGGAAAGCCTGGATGGCGTCTTCGCCATAGCCCAGCTCCAGCAGCAATTCGCGGGTGTGCTCGCCCAGCAGCGGCGGCTGCAGCCGGATGCCGGGCCGTTTGCCGCCCAGCGTGAAGGGCATCAGCGGCACTTTGGACGCGCTGCCGTCGTTCATGCGGACGGGCGCCAGCCCACCGGTCGCGTTCAGGTGCGGATCCGCAAAAAGTTCTTCGGGCCGCACGATGGGCGCGAAAGGCAGTTCGTTGGCTTCAAACACCGCGCTGAGCTCGGCCGCGCTGCGCTCGGCCAGGTGCGAGCGCAGGATGGGCATCATCCACTCCCGGGCGCGCACGCGGTCGTTGTTGGTTTTGAGGCGCGGGTCGACCAGCAGTTCGTCCAGCCTGAAGGCCTTGCAGAAAATCGCCCATTGCTTGTCGCTGACGGCCGCCAGAAAAATCTGTTCGCCGTCTTTCACGGTGAACACGTCGTAGACCGCCCACGCCGAAATGCGGCTGGGCATGGGCGCGGCAGCATGGCCGGTAGCGGCGAACTGCATCATGTGCTGGCCCACCAGAAACACATTGTTTTCAAACAGGGCCGACTGCACCTCCGTGCCCAGCCCGGTGCGTTCGCGCTGGCGCAAGGCGGCCATCGCTCCGATGGCGCCAAACATGCCGCCCATGATGTCGTTGACGCTGGTGCCGGCGCGCAGGGGGTCGCCGCTGCGGCCCGTCATGTAGGCCAGGCCGCCCATCATCTGCACCACTTCATCGAGGGCGGTGCGATGCTCGTAAGGTCCGGGCAAAAAACCCTTGTGGCTGACATAGATCAGGCGCGGGTGACGCTGTTTCAGCGTCTCGTAGTCCAGGCCCAGCTTCTTCATGGTGCCGGGTTTGAAGTTCTCGCTGACGATGTCTGCCGTGGCAATCAGACGCAGCGCGGCCTCCACGCCTTCGGGCGTTTTCAGGTCGAGCGCAATGCTTTTCTTGTTGCGGTTGAAGGTCGGGAAAAATCCGGCGCCCGAGCCCAGCAGGCGGCGCGTGCTGTCGCCCTCGACCGGTTCCACCTTGATCACCTCGGCGCCCAGGTCGCCCAGCAGCATGCCGCAGGTCGGGCCCATCACCATGTGGGTGAATTCGACGACGCGGATGCCGGCGTAGGGAAGCGGTGTGTCGTTGCTTGTGCCTTTCTCAATATCCGGGGTGACAGGCGCCGTCATGCGGGCGCCCTGAACAAAACTCCTCGGCAGGCCGGCCTCGGGCGTCATGCCATAGACCGGCTCGCCCGGCAACCCGGCCATCAGCGGCGCGCGCGCGGCCATGAGTTTTTCGAGATCAATACCGGTCGGCACGCCCATGGCTTCGAACATGAAGACCAGGTCTTCGGTGACGACGTTGCCTGACGCGCCCGGCGCATACGGGCAGCCGCCCAGGCCGCCGAGCGACGCATCGAAGGTGCGAACGCCCTCCTCGTACGCCGCCAGGCAGTTGGCCAGGCCGAGCCCGCGGGTGTTGTGCATGTGGGCTGCGCCGGCGTGGTGGCCGATTTCGGCACGCAGGCGCCGGAACAGGCGGCGTACCTGCGCCGGATTGGCATAGCCGACGGTGTCCGACAGGCCCGACTCGTCGGCACCGGCCGCAATGCATTGCGCGGCCAGCCGGATGACATCGTCCTCGGGCACCACGCCCTGCAGCGTGCAGCCGAAGGCGGTGGAAATGGCGGCTTCGAGCCTGACGTGGGGCGCGAGATCGCGGCGCAGGTCAGAGATGGCGCGCACTTCCTCGACCATCTCTTCGCGCGTCTTGCGCACATTGGCCAGCGAATGCGCGGCACTGGCCGACACCGGCATCGTCAGCTTGTGCACGCCGGCCATCAGCGCCGCTTCAGCGCCGCGGCGGTTGGGCACCAGGGCCATCACCGTGAGGCCGGGCAGCGTGATCGCATGGCGCACCACCTCGCCGGCATCGGCCATCTGCGGCAGCAGCCGGGCCGGCACGAAGGAAGCGACTTCAATTTCGCGCACACCGGCGGCATAGAGCGCGTCGATCCAGCGCAGCTTGTCGGCCGTCGGCATGGTGGCCTTGACAGACTGCAGGCCGTCGCGGGGGCCGACTTCACTGATCAATACATGAGAGTTTGACATGGCTGCACTCATAAAATAATTCTGTAAGATAGAACACTGTTCTTTCTATTGAAATGATCATGGATGCCCTGCCGCTTGTCAAGCGACGGGCAGCACGGCCCGTTTTATGACCAGGAGTGACTGATGCCCCGCAAAGCCCAGACCGAATCGCTGGCCGACAGCCACGCCGCGCCCGGTGGCGCTGCGGCGGTGGACCGCGCCCTCACCCTGCTGTGCGCTTTTCAGCAGGGCGATACCGCCCTGAGCCTGGCCGAACTGGCCGGCCGCACCCAGCTCTACAAAAGCACGGCGCTGCGTTTGCTGGCCTCGCTGGAGCATGCGCGGCTGATTCAAAAACTGGAGGACGGCCGCTACGGGCTGGGCAGTGAAGTGGCGCGGCTCAACGCGGTTTACGCCGCCTCGTTTTCGCTGGACCGCGTGGTGCTGCCCGTGATGCGGGCGCTGGTGGCGGCCACCCGTGAGAGCGCCGCCTACCATGTGGTGCAGGGCGATGCGCGGCTGTGCCTATACCGCGTGGACTCACCCCATCCGATCCGCGACCACATCAAGGCCGGCGACGTGCTGCCGCTGAACCGGGGCACCGGCGGCCGCGTGCTGATGGCCTTTGGCCTCCGGCGCACCACCGGCCTCACCGCGAAAGACAAAAACCTCTACGCCCGCATCCGGGAGCAGGGTTACTTCTCGGCCATGGGAGACCGCCTGGCCGGCGTGGCCGGCATTTCGGCGCCGGTCTTCAAGGCCGATGGCAGCCTGGCGGCGGCCTTGACGCTGACCATGCCGGCAGAGCGCTATGACGAACGCCACGTTCAGAAGGTGCTGGAGGCCGCCCGCAAGCTGAGCGGTCAGGTGTGAGCCACACAAACAAAGAAACAAAAAACACAAAAAAGCAAAAAACACCAGACGCTACTTTTCAATAGCAGCAGGACCCCGCAATACGGGTCGGGGGCGACTGTTTCTTCAGCGGGGTGTTGACGAGCCGGCCGTCGACTAACGACGGTGGTGGCCGGGCTGGCAGGTCACGCTGGCTGCGCATACCCCTGCACAGACTCATAAAGAACGAGTTAAATAGCACTGAATGAGCCTTGAATTTCTTCAGACACTCCATCAAACTACCCGGATAAATGTCACAAATAAAACGATATTCAGTTAATTAATGATTGGCCTTGTATCAAATAAAGTAGAGGTTATGGAAAAACTCCGTACGCTCGCCCCTGTCCCTGTCCGGGGCGTGCTATTTGATGCCTATGGCACGCTGTTCGACGTCTACAGCGTGGGCTTGCTGGCGGAGCAGCTCTTTCCGGGGCAGGGGCAGACCTTGGGGCTGCTGTGGCGCGACAAGCAAATTGAATACACGCGCCTGGTCACCACCTGCAATGACGGCGTGCATTACCGGCCTTTCTGGGATCTGACCCGCGCCAGCCTGCGTTATGTCTGCAAGCGCCTGGCGCTGGACCTCACGGCGGAGCGCGAGGAACGGCTCATGAACCAGTACCGGCACCTGTCGGCCTTTCCTGAAAACAAGGGCGTGCTGCAGGCACTGAAAAAGCGCGGCATCGTCACCGGCATCCTGTCCAATGGCGACCCGTCGATGCTCGACGTGGCCGTGAAATCCGCCGGGCTGGAAGGCCTGCTGGACCATGTGATCAGCGTGGACAGCATCCGCAAATACAAGACGCACCCCGACGCTTATGCACTGGGCCCGCAACAAACCGGCCTGGAGGTGTGGCAGATCGCTTTTGTCAGCTGCAACGGCTGGGACGCCCTGGCCGCCACTTGGTATGGCTACCAGACGCTCTGGGTCAACCGCTACCAGTTGCCGTTTGAAGAGCTTGGCACAGCACCGACATACACGGGCAGCGGCCTGCGCGACGTACTGACACTGCCGGGCATAACCCTGCCTGGCGCTGCGGCATGACGCCGCCGCATTTCCCCACACCCTCCACCGTTTTATTTTCACAAGGGACCACCACCATGACCACCAACACAGCACGCACCACTGCCCACCGCCTCCAGGTGGCCACTAACCTCTACCGCTTTGTTGAAGACAAGGTGCTGCCCGGCACCGGCGTTGACAGCGCCGCCTTCTGGCAGGGCTTTGACGCCATCGTGGCCGACCTGGCCCCCCAAAACATTGCCCTGCTGGCCGAGCGCGACCGCCTGCAGCGCGAGATCGACAGCTGGCACCAGGCCCACCCCGGCCCCATCACCGACATGCCGGCCTACCGCGCCTTTCTGGAACAGATCGGCTACCTGGTGCCGCAGCCCGCCAACGTGACCACGACCACCGCCGACGTCGACGCCGAACTGGCCGAGCAGGCCGGCCCGCAACTCGTGGTGCCCATCCTGAATGCCCGCTACGCACTGAACGCGGCCAACGCCCGCTGGGGCTCGCTCTACGACGCGCTGTACGGCACGGACGCCATTTCCGAATCCGGCGGCGCCGAGAAGGGCAAGGCCTACAACCCGATACGCGGCGCCAGGGTGATCGAGTTCGCGCGCACCTTCCTCGACCAGGCCGCCCCGCTGGAGGCCGCTTCACACAAGGAATCCGCAGGCTACGCCGTCGTGGACGGCAAGCTGGCCGTGACGCTGACGAACGGCGGCCGCGCGGCCCTGAAAGACAGCGCGCAATTGATTGGCTACCAGGGCGATGCGGGCTCGCCCTCGTCGGTACTGCTCAAGCACAACGGCATCCACATTGACATCCAGATCAACCGCAGCACACCGATCGGCCAGAGCGACGCGGCCGGCGTCAGTGACCTGGTGCTGGAGTCCGCGCTGTCCACCATCCTCGACCTGGAAGACTCGGTGGCCGTGGTCGATGCCGAAGACAAGGTGCTGGCGTACAGCAACTGGCTGGGCATTCTGCAGGGCACGCTGACCGAAGAAGTCGGCAAAGGCGGCAAGACCTTCACGCGCGGGCTGAACCCTGACCGCCGATACACCGGCGCGCAGGGCGGTGAGGTCACGCTGCACGGCCGTTCGCTGATGTTTGTGCGCAATGTCGGCCACCTGATGACCAACCCGGCCATTTTGTATGAAGGCGGCAAGGAAATTCCCGAGGGCATCATGGACGCGGTCATCACCACGATCATTGCCATGCATGACCTCAAGCGCAAGGGCCAGCCCGGCATCAAGAACTCGCGCGCCGGCTCGGTCTACATCGTCAAGCCCAAGATGCATGGCCCCCAGGAGGTCGCGTTTGCGTCCGAGCTGTTCAGCCGCGTCGAGGCGCTGCTGGGCCTGCCCGAGAACACCGTGAAACTCGGCATCATGGACGAAGAGCGCCGCACCAGCGTCAACCTGAAAGCCTGCATCGCCGCGGCGGGCGCCCGCGTGGCCTTCATCAACACCGGCTTCCTGGACCGCACCGGCGACGAGATGCACACCGCCATGCACGCCGGCCCCATGATCCGCAAGGGCGACATGAAGACCAGCGCCTGGATTGGCGCCTACGAGAAGAACAACGTACTGGTGGGCCTCTCATGCGGCCTGCGCGGCAAGGCGCAGATCGGCAAGGGCATGTGGGCCATGCCCGACCTGATGGCCGCCATGCTGGAGCAGAAGATTGCGCACCCCCGCGCCGGCGCCAACACCGCCTGGGTGCCCTCACCCACGGCCGCCACCCTGCATGCGCTGCACTATCACCAGGTGCTGGTGTCGGATGTGCAGAAGGAGCTCGAGAAGATCGATGCCAATGCGGAACGCGACAACATCCTCAATGACCTGCTGCAAATTCCGGTGGCGGCCGAAGCCAGGTGGCCGGCGACGGAAAAGCAGCAGGAACTCGACAACAACGCGCAAGGCATCCTGGGCTACGTGGTGCGCTGGATCGACCAGGGCGTGGGCTGCTCCAAGGTGCCCGACATCCACAACGTCGCGCTGATGGAAGACCGCGCCACACTGCGCATTTCAAGCCAGCACATCGCCAACTGGCTGCACCATGGCGTCGTGGCGAAGGATCAGGTCATCGAAACCTTCCAGCGCATGGCCGCCGTGGTCGACAAGCAGAACGCCAGCGACCCGCTCTACCAAAACATGGCGGGCCACTTCGACACCTCAGCGGCTTACAAGGCCGCCTGCGACCTGGTGTTCAAGGGGCTGGAGCAGCCGAGTGGCTACACCGAGCCGCTGCTGCATGCGTGGCGGTTGAAAGTCAAGGCGGGTACGGCTTCGGCTTGAAGATGCCATCTTCTCGATAGCGATAGGGATAGGGATAGCTAACGGCGAGTTGGGGCGAGTTGGCCGTTGATCATTTCGCCAGCTTGCGGTAGAGCGTTGCGCGGCCGATGTCCAGCAAGGCAGCCGCGGCGGTGACGTTGCCGCCGGTTTGCCGCAGCGCCGCATCGATGGCCTGCTGTTGCGTCTGCCGCCAACTCAGCCCGTCGTCGGGTGCACCGGTGCGCGGACGAGCAGACGGTACTCCCAGGCCGGGTCCATGGTCGGGTTCATGGTCAGGGAAGTGACTCAGGGTGAGCGCTTCATCGGCGTCCAGCAACGCGAGTGCCAGTCGAAGCGCATGGCGCAACTGGCGCACGTTGCCCGGCCAGCGTCTGCTTTTGAGCGCCCGGCGCAGCCCGGCGTCGAGCAGCCGCGGCGCGCAGCCCTGCTCCGCCAGCAAGGCGTCAAGGACTGCGTTGAAGTCACTTCTCGTGCGTAGCGGGGGTACCTGCAACTGGAAACCACTGATGCGGTAATAGAGATCCTCGCGAAAGAGCCCCGAAGCCACCAGCGCGCGCAGATCGCGGTGGGTCGCACAGACGATGTGCACATCCACCCGCAGCGCCCGGGTCGCACCGACGCGCAGGACTTCGCCACTGTCGAGCACGCGCAGCAGCCCGACCTGCAACTCAAGCGGCATGTCGCCGATTTCGTCAAGCAGCAAGGTGCCGCCTTGGGCCGCTTCGATTTTGCCCGCGCTGCCGCCGCGCCGGGCGCCAGTGAAGGCGCCTTCGACATGGCCGAACAGCTCGGCGGCCATCAACTGGGGAGCGATTGCGCCGCAGTTGATCGCTATCAACGGGCCGTCGTGGCGATGACTCACCTCATGCAGGGCGCGGGCTGCGACTTCCTTGCCAGCACCGGTTTCGCCCGTTACCAAAACCGGCAAACCGGCATTGAAGGCGCGCAGCGCGCGTTCAAAGTCGGCGGCAAAGGGCACATCGCCAAACTCGGGCCTCGGCGCGGTGCGCGGCGGCGCTGAACGGTTGGGTGTGGCAACGGATCGCGCCATGGGCGGCACGCCCGAGGCGCGGGCGCGCAACTGCACCCCGCCACGCAGACGCAGGCTCAGTTCGCCGCTCGCCTGGCTTGCCGCAGCGGCGAGCGCATCGAAGCGGCCGTCAAACAGGTCGCTGAAGCCCAGCCCCTGCGGAACAAAAGGGACATCGATCAGATGGCGCGCGGCGATGTTGGCCGCCAGCAGGCTGCCATCGCGGTTGAAGGCGAGCCAGGCTTCATCGCTCGCATCCTGCGTCTCCAGCCGCAGCCGTACGAATGCCGGGAGCGCCTCGAAAAGCTTGCGCTCGATGCGGCGGGCGCAGCGCTGGGTCAACGCCACGGCACCGGCCGCCAGGCCCGGCATGTCGCGCGAGATATCGACCGCGCCGACCACGCGCCCCTGCGGGTCAAACACGGGTGCAGCGCAGCAGTGAAAGATCTGGTTGTCGGCAAAAAAATGCTCGGGCCCGAGCACGCGGACCACCCGCTGCTCGGTCATCGCCGACGACATCGCGTTGGTGCCGATCACCGCCTCAGACAGGTCTACCCCGGGACGAAAGGCTTGCCGTAGCGGCTCGCTACGGCGGTCGGTGCAACCCTCGACCGCCAGGGCTCGCCCCTGGACATCAGTGAGCAGCACGGCATAGCCGGCGTCCGACACCGCGCGGGCGAGCGCATCCAGCTCGGGGCGTGCCGCCTCCAGCAAGGTGCGCTGGGCCTCCAGCAAACGGGCCAGCGCGAGACGGTCCACGGGATCGAATTCCACCTGTTCCGAAGCGCCGCGACCCTGACCCTGGCAACGTTGCCAGGAACGCAGCACCGGGTCGTCAATCAGACCCGCGGGCGCACTGCCTTCGTCAAAGAAGGCCCGACGCGCTTGCCAGATGCGTTCGGGCGCGTAGAGGTTCGGCTCAAAAGTAATCGCTTGTTGCACAGATTGTCTCCAGGGCTGCCAGCACGTATGCGTTTCTCTGGTCGTCTCGATTTGAGACCCTCGTCTCGTTTTGAGGCGGTATCCCGGCGGGCTAACATGCAGTTTAGTTCCTGAAAATACCGCCAAACATGGTAATTACCCGGACGACATTACCAATTTATGCAGTTAACTGCCTTTGTGGCACGCCCCTTGCGGAAGAGGCTGCGTTGGACGGCAGCACTGGTGGCGCCGAACAGCCGGCCAATCCATCAAAAAACACAAGCATTGGAGACAAACACATGGACACCCTTCTTTATCCGCCGCCGAGCCAGGATCACTGGACGGGCAAGATTTACAGCGACGGCTGGGTCGCGGCGCAAGGCGGCACCGCTGCGGTGATGGAGCCTGCCACCGGCGGCACGCTGGGCCAGGTCGGCACGGCCTCGACCGCAGACGTTGACCGTGCCGCGCAGAGTGCCCAATCGGCCCGCGCCGCGTGGGCCGCGACCCCCTTTGACCAACGCGCCGCCGTGATGCGCGAGGCCGCGCGGCTGCTGAAGGAGCGCGCCGGCGAAATCAATGGCTGGAATGTGCGCGAATGCGGCTCCATCATGCCCAAGGCCGAATGGGAGCTGAACGCCACCTACGAACAAATGCTGATGGCCGCCGCGCTGCCGATGCAGGCCAACGGGCAGATGTTCCCCTCGACCATGCCCGGGCGAACCAACTTGTGGCGGCGCGTGCCGATCGGCACGGTGGGCGTGATTGCCCCGTGGAACTTCCCGCTGCTGCTGGCCATGCGCTCGGTGGCGCCGGCGCTGGCGCTGGGCAACGCGGTGCTGCTCAAGCCTGACGCGCAGTCCGCCGTCACGGGTGGCATGTTGATCGCCCAAGTGTTTGCCGACGCCGGCCTGCCGGCGGGCGTTTTGCATGTGCTGCCGGGCGGCCCCGCCACAGGCGATGCAGTCGTGCGGCACCCGGCGGTCAACATGATTTCGTTCACCGGCTCGACGGCGGTGGGGCGGCAAATTGGCGAAGTGTGCGGTGGCTTGCTCAAAAAGGTGGCGCTGGAGTTGGGCGGCAACAACGCCTTCGTCGTGCTGGACGATGCCGATATTGAAGCCGCCAGCTCCTGCGGTGCCTGGGGCGCTTTTTTGCACCAGGGACAAATCTGCATGCAGGCGGGCCGCCACCTGGTGCACCGCAGCGTGGCCGAGGCCTATTCCCAGCGGCTGAAGCAGCGCGCCGAAGCGCTGCATGTGGGCGACCCGCACGCCGGCCCCGCACATTTGGGACCTGTCATCAACGCCAAACAGCGCGACCGCATTGACCAGATCGTGCAGGCCTCGGTGGCGCAAGGCGCGCGCGTGGTGACTGGCGGCACCTACGAGGGCTTGCTCTACCGCCCGACCGTGCTCACCGAGGTGCAGCCGGCCATGCCGGCGTTCACCGATGAAATTTTTGGCCCGGTCGCCCCCATCACCGTATTCGACACCGACGAGGAGGCGGCGGCCCTGGTCAACGCGTCGGCCTACGGTCTGGCGGCGGCCATCCACAGCAGCAACATCTCACGCGCCATGGCGCTGGCCAACCGCTTGCACACGGGAATGATTCACATCAACGACCAGACGGTGAACAACGAGTTCCACGTGCCCTTTGGCGGCATGGGCGCCTCGGGCAATGGCGGGCGCTTTGGCGGTCCGGCCAATCTGGAGGAGTTCACGCAAAGCCAGTGGGTCAGCGTGATGGACAAGCCCATCGTGTACCCGTTCTAACTCAAGCCACTCAACCCCAAAAACCCCCGACCCCCCCGAAAAACCCGGAAAATCATGAACCCTCTTCAAAACACCCTGCGGTCAAACATCACGCTCGCCGCCGCCCTTGCCTGCTTGCTTTGCACGCCTGCCTTCGCCACCGAAGGAGGCGGTAGCGCCTACCCGAACGGCGCGGAGAACTTCCTGGCCGGTGCGGCGCCTCCCCCAGGTACCTACGTGCTGCTCTACCCCTCGTACGACCACCTGAACAAGCTGCGCGACAACAACGGCAACGAAATCCCCGTTCCGTTCAAGGTCGATGTCGCGGCCCTCGTTCCCCGCTTTATCTGGATCGGTGAAACCAAGATGCTGGGAGGCAACTTCGGTTTTCACGGTTTCCTGCCGCTGCTCGACATCAATGCCAAGATTGCGGGACTCAGTCAACACAAGAGCGGCCTCGGCGACGTCATCTTCGGCCCGTTTCTGACCTACCACCCCTCGGACAAACTTCACTACGTCCTGGCGGTGGATATCCATGCACCCACCGGGTCGTATAGCAAGACCGATCTGGTCAACCTGGGACGCAACCACTGGACTGCCGGTCCGGTGGCAGCGATCACCTACACACAGCCGTCGGGCATCAACGCCGACATCAAGCTGCACTACGAATTCAACGGCTCCAACAAGGATACGAAGTACCGCTCCGGCCAGGAGTTCCACTTCGACTATGCACTGGGCTGGGGCTTCGGCAACGGCTGGACGGCGGGTGTGGGAGGCTATGCCTACAAGCAAATCACCGATGACAAGGTTTCCGGCGTGACCGTGCCGAATGCCAAGGGCTCGGCGATGGCTATCGGGCCATCGATCAAGTACCAGAGCCCTTCGGGTTTCTTCATTACCGCCAAGTTCCAGCAGGACTTCGCGGTTCGAAACCGGCCTGAAGGCGCGGCGCTGAAGGTCAAAATGATCCTGCCGTTCTAAGACGCAAAACCCAGCCAAGGAGACACCATGCCATTCGATTCTCATCACCAGGCCGCCGACCTCAGCACGGTGGTCGCGGCCATCGGTCGCTTGCAGCGGCGCGACTTTCTGCGCTTTTCCGGCGCGGGTGCCATCACGGCACTGGCCGGTGGCGCCAGCCTTGCGGCCCTGCCTCCCGGCGTGAAGTTCATCAACGAAGCGGAAGCCGCCATCTTCACGCGGCTGGCCCAGGTGGTGCTGCCGGTGGCCGGTAGTCCACTGGTCCCGTGGACGCCGGACGGCTTGCTGCAAACGCTGGACGGCGCGCTGCTGGCCACCATGGCACCACATATTTTGACGGGCCTCAAAGGCGGCATGCAGTACTTCAACGACGGCCCCGTGGCCCTGTACAAAAAGCGTTTCACCGCGCTCGATGACGCCGAAGCCACGCAGTTCTGCGATGCCTGGGGTAATTCGGAACTGCCGCCGCAACGCGGCCTGACTGTGGGGCTGAAAAAGCTGATCCAGCTGTCGTATTGGGCGAATCCGGCAAGCTGGGCACCGCTTGGCTATGACGGACCGATGACCAAGCGCCTGGGCCTGAAGTCCCTGGGCAACGCACCGCTGCCGACACGCTGAACATCACCATTCGAGGACACACCACATGAAAAAATCCATTCCCGTGAAGCTCGCCAAGCAGGGACTCAAGGTCACACAGGCCAGTGACATCACGCAGGAAAAACTGCACCTGAAGGCCGACGCAGTGATCATCGGCTCAGGCGCTGGCGGCGCCATCGCCGCCTACGAACTGGCGCGCGCGGGCAAGACGGTCATCGTGCTGGAGGCCGGGCCATACATCCCGTCGGAGAAGTTCACCGAGATGCTGGCCGTCTCGATGGGTACGCTCTACCAGGACCACGGCGGGCAGTCCAACATGCATGGCGACATTGCCATTTTGCAAGGCGCTTGCGTGGGCGGCTCCACGGTCGTCAATGCGGCGCTGTGCTTTCGCACGCCCGATTACTACCTGAAGCTGTGGGCCAAGGAGTTCGGCCTGACCAACCTCACCACGGCGGCATTGACGCCTTACTTTGAGAAGATCGAGCGCAACCTGCACATCCGCACCGTCGCCTCGCACGAGACCAGCGCGGGCGCGGCGCTGATTGGCGTGGGCATGAAAAAGCTGGGCTACCCCGAAGGCAAGGCGCGGCGCAACATCAAGGACTGCGCACTCACCGGCGCCTGTTTCAGCGGCTGCACTTCCGACCGCAAACAATCCATGCTGGTGACCTACCTGCCCTGGGCCGTGGCGCATGGCGCGACCATCTTCGCCGACACGCGTGTCACGCAAGTGCTGGCCGAGGGCGGCAAGGCCAGTGGCGTGTTGGCCGAGGTCATCGACCCGGCTACCGGCAAGAAGAAGGCCGATGTGCGCGTTGATGCCCCCATCGTCGTGCTGGCGGCCGGGCCGATCCAGACGCCGCTGCTGCTGCTCAAAAGCGGGCTGGCCAATAGCAGCGCGCAAGTGGGCAAGAACTTTGCCTGCCATCCCACCTTGTCGGTCACCGCTGAATTTCCCCACGAGGTCAACGACTTCCACGGCGCGACCCACTCGCTTTACATGGACCAGCACACACTGCCCGAGAAAGGCGGCTACCTGCTGCTCAACGCGATACAGGAGCCGGTGGAGGCTGGCTTTCAGGCCGAGCCCGGCACCGGCAAGCCCTACGTGGCCTACATGACGGGCTACAAAAATACGATCCGCCTGATCAGCCTGATCCACGACAAGAATGTGGGCGAGGTGCGCTGGGAAAATGGTCAGAAGCAGATCCATTACACGGTGGACAACGACGACTTCGATGCGATGAAGAAAGGGCTGGTCGCCACGGCGCGCATTCTGTTTGCCTCCGGGGCGAGCAAGCTCTACCTGCCGTCATCGAACAAGGCGGTGGTCGAGAGCGCCGATCAGGTCGAAAGCGTGATTGGCGCGTTGAAGAACGAACCGGCACGCTACAAGTACACCTCGTTCCATCCGCAGGGCACCTGCCGCATGGGGCGCAACCCGAAGACCACCGTGGTCAACCCCTATGGCGAAACGCATGACGTCAAGAACCTGTACGTGGCCGATGCCAGCCTGCTACCCACCTCAATCGGCTACAACCCCTCGGAGACGGTGTACGCGCTGGCCAGCTACATCAGCGACCGCATCGTCAAAGCGCACGCATGAGGGCTGCGCAGCGCACCCTTGATGCGGCGTCCAGGCGCAGTGTGGCCGGTGGCGAAGTCATCGGCACGCGTGAGCCGGGCGGCGTCCACGGCTGGCGCGGCATCCCCTACGCCAGCCCGCCCACCGGGGCCTTGCGTTGGCGCGCGCCGCGCCCTGCCGTGCCCTGGAGCGGCGTGTTCGAGGCCCGCGCGCACGGCGCGATGGGGCCTCAATACGCCGACTTGCTGTCCGGCACGCCGGCGCGGCAACGCGGCCAGATCGTGGGCGACGAGAACTGCCTCACGCTCAACATCTTCGCGCCCGCCTTCGAGCCGGGTGCGGTGCCGGGCGCAGGCCAACGCCGCCCGGTGATGGTGTGGATCCACGGCGGCGGCAATTCGGTGGGCACCTCGGCCACCTACGACGCGGCGCGCAACTACGCGAGCCACGATGGTTTGCTCGTCGTGACCGTCAACTACCGGCTCGGTGTGCTGGGCTGGTTCACCCACCCGGCACTGCATGACGCCGACGACGCCACACCCGAGGAGCGCTCGGGCAACTTTGGCACGCTCGACCTGATTGCCGCGCTTCAATGGGTGCAGGCCAACATTGCGGCCTTTGGCGGCGACCCCGGCTGCGTGACGATCTTCGGCGAATCCGCCGGCGGACAAAATGTGCTGACCCTGTTGGCGAGCCCCCTGGCCCGGGGCTTGTTCCACCGTGCGATCGCGCAGTCGCCGGTGGCCGAGACCTTCAGTGTCGAACAGGCGATGAACTGGCGCGACGACGTGCAGCCGGGCCACCGCGAGAGCGCGCTGGAGGTCACGGGGCGGCTGTGGGTCGCTGAGGGTCGGTCCCGTGACCGCGAGAGTGCGAAGAAGCACCTCGCGACGCTGCCCGCAACAGACATTGCCGCCTTTCTGCGCTCGCTCAGCCCGGCCCGGCTGCTGAGCGCCTTCACGCCCGGCAGCGTCGGGGTCTACCTGGCGCCTCGTCCCGTGCGCGACGGCGTGGTCCTGCCGCGCGAGCCACTGGCCGAGGTCTTCGCCGCCGGTCAATGGAACCGCGTGCCGGTGATCCTGGGCAGCAATCGCGATGAGTTCAAAACCTTCAGCGCAGACAAGCCCGAACACTCGCGCCTGCTGCTGGGGAAGGTACCGATCCTGCGCGATCGCCGCGCCTATCAGGTCGAGATGAAATACATGTCGCTGGCCTGGAAGGCACTGCATATCGACGCCCCGGCCGATGCGATGCTGGCGGGCGGACATGCCGACGTGTGGACCTACCGCTTCGATTGGGACGAGGCCCCCGCCATCCCCTTCATCCGCCCCGACCTGCTGCTCGGCGCCGCGCACGGCATGGAGATGGCCTTTGCCTTTCGCGACACGGCGGGCGAACTCGACATCTTTGGCGTCAACACGCCGTTCAACCGGTCCGGCCGGTCCGTGTTGACCCAGGCGATGGGCGATGCGTGGACCCGCTTCGCGCGCGACGGCGTACCAACGCTGCCAGGCCATGAGTGGCCGAGCCGCAGTCTCAACGCGGAACAAGCCGAGTGCCTGCTTTTCGACACGGCGCGCGATGGCGGCATCCGCATGGCGCGGGTACGCACCGACATGGCGGCCGTCAAGCAGGCGCTGAAGACCGATGCAGCGGCCGAACCCGCCACGCTGCGCTGTCGCATCCACGCCCGCCTTTTCGTATGGAGTCCGCTGTTCGCAGGCCACGGCGATACATCGGAGTACGAGCATTGGTGCCGCGAGTTTGGCTGTACCGTTCCTGCCGTGGAGTTCCGGCCACGGGTCGAAATCTGACTGACGGCGCAACGCCCATCGTCGCGCGCAGCTGCGGGACCCGGAGCTGGTTCTCGCGGTTCTTGTGGTGCTGCTATCAGCTTGCCGTCGCGCCGGATTTCTTCACGAGCTCGGCCCAGCGCGCGATCTCGGACTTCATGTGCGCCGCGAGTTCCTCGGGCGAGCTGCCCACGATCTCCATGCCGAGCTGGTCGGTCAGCTTGGCCGCCACGTCCGGCATCTTCAGGATTTTGACAATCTCGGCATTGAGCCGCTGCACGATGGCTGGCGGTGTTCCCTTGGGGGCATACACCGCCTGCCACGAGGCCATCTGGAAGTTCTTGATGCCCGCTTCCATCATGGTGGGCAGGCTGGGCGCCAGCGCCATGCGTTTGGGGGTCGTCACCGCGAGCAGCTTGAGCCGGCCGGCCTGGGCCAGCGACACGGCCGCCGTCATCTGGTCAAACATGAAGGTCACCTGGCCGGACGAGACATCCAGCATGGCGGGCGGTGTGCCCTTGTAAGCGATGTGGGTGAGCGGCACGCCAATCAGGTCGGCAAACATCTCGCCGGCCAGATGCGTCGAGGTGCCCGCGCCCGAGGAGGCGAAGTTGCGCCGGGACGGCTCGCGCTTGAGCAGCGCCACCAGATCCGCCACCGAGTTGATGCCCAGGTTGGGGTTGACGATCAACACATTGGGCAGCATGGCGACCAGCGCCACCGGCTCAAAGTCCTTGACCGGATCGTAGGGCAGGTTCTTGTAGAGGCTGGCATTGATGGCATGCGTGCTGATGGTGCCGCCCAGCAGCGTGTGGCCATCCGCCTTGGCCTTGGCCACATAGGTCGCGCCCACGGCGCCGGCGGCTCCCGGCTTGTTGTCGACGATCACGGGCTGGCCCAGTATTTCGGCCAGCTTTTGCGACAACGTCCGGCCAATCACGTCGGTGGAGCCGCCCGGCGTGAAAGGAACGACATAGGTGATCGGTTTGGCGGGCCAGCCCGTGGTGGCTGTGTCCGCGGCGCTCGCCACGCCGGGCAGGGGCAACAAGGTGCCGAGGCCCAGGCCACCCAGGCCAAGAACCGCCTTGCGGCGGGAAAAATTTGTCGTCATCACGGTTTCCTTGAAAAGACTTGAGAAGGGAGTTGCTTGAATACAACGATGCAGAGGCGCCAAACTCAAAATGTTAGCGCTAACAATTGATCATAAAACAGCATCCAACAAGACGTCAAGTCAGGCGCTGCCTCTTTGGACAAGGGAAAACCCGATATCGCGCACCGGCGGGCCGACGTCGCGGCGCTCCACCCGATCCAGGATGAAGCGGGCAGCCTGCTGGCCGATGGAGGTGCCGTCGATGCGGACGGTGCTCAGCTGCGGATAGGTGAAAGCGGCGAACGGCAGGTCGCCAAAGCCCATCACGGCGATATCGTCCGGCACGCTCAGGCCGGTGGCGTGGGCCTCGGTGATGACGCCGTGGGCAATCACGTCGGAGCTGCAAAACACCACATCAATGTCGGGATGGCTGGCGCGCAGCTCGGCAAATCCGGCCCTGCCATTGCCGAGCGAGGACGGTGACGGCACCACACACGCCGGAATGCCCGCAACGCCCAGCTCGGCAAAACGCTGCTCGAACCCGATACGCCGCCGCGTCGCACGCTCATCGCTGGCGCTGACGATGCCGGGCCGGCGAAAGCCCCGCCCGTGAAGGTAATCGGCCACGGCAACGCCGACTTTCTCGTGGGAAAACCCCACGATCATGTCGAGCGGCGTGGGCGTGATGTCCCAGGTTTCCACCACCGGGATGCCGGACGCCAGCAAGCGCCGCCGCCCTTCAATGGAATGCATGATGCCGATCAGCACGATGCCGTCGGGCCGACGCCCGATGATGGCGTCCAGCAGGGCATCTTCCCGCGCGCCGCCATAGCCGCTCTGGCCCAGCATCAGCTGGCAGCCCGCTTCCGCGAGGGCATCGGTCAGCGCCTGGATGGTTTCCAGAAACACCGGTCCGGCGATCGTCGGCACCAGCGCCGCCACCAGGCGGCTTCGGTTGGACGCCAGGCCGCCCGCCACGAGGTTGGGCACATAACCGCTGCGCGTGATGGCGCCGCGCACGCGCTCCAGCGTGTCGGGCGAGACGGCAGCGGGCGTGTTGAGGGCGCGCGAAACGGTGATGGCCGACACGCCGGCCAGCTTGGCCACATCATTGAGCGTGATGCCGCCCGTGCCTGGCCTGGCGGCCCGGCCAGGCTTTTTAAGGGAATCCATGCGGCCATGTTAACGCTAACGCCATCAGCCTCTCGACCGTGGCCTGCCGGGGGTCGCCGCGGCGAACCGGCCCGTGCAACCGGGAAGTGGCCCCGGATTCAAAAACTGGGTCCGGTAAGAGGCCGGCGCCGGCAACTGTGTGAAGTGGAAACCAATTGAAACACTTTGCAAGTGTCCCAAGGAAATTACCGTTGCCCCTTAACCTCAGAACTCCTCCGTTCAGGCATTCGCGGTTGCAAGCCGCCCGGCTGAGTGTCATTATCAAAAAAAATTCCCCGCAAACCCGCTCCAGATGGCCTCGCAACCCGAAGTTCTTCAATCCTGCATAGAGGAAGCCGCCAAAGCGGCCAAGCCGGCCATGGAGCGCTGCATCGAGGATGCAATAGCGGCGCTGGAGCTCGCGCAAAGCCAAAGCGCTGATGCGGCAGAGCGCGAAGAGATTTTTGCAGCCTACCGCGAGTTGCTGAAACACAAAGCAAGCTGGAGCGCGCAGTACTGCGCCGACCTGCTTGCCGTTTTGAGGACCCAGGCCGCAGCGGCAACGCAAGCGGCCTCGGCACCGGCCGGCGTGTCGCCTCAGGGCCGGGGGGCCGCGTCCACCGTCACCGCGACCAGCACGCTCAGCTCCACCGAAGCGTTTTCGCTGATGGATGACGCCGATGTATCCCAGGCGATTGAGTCGTCGCGGTTGTTGCAGCAGGTTTTACCGGCGGTAGAGCAAAGCCTCGCGGAACTCAATACGCTGGTCAGCGCCGTGCAGGGCCTGCCCAATGTGCGGCCGGAACTCAACCCGCTGCGCCCGGACGTCTTCGCGCAGGCGCTTCAGGACATGATTTTTGCCGTGCCCGTCGACCGGGCCATCAGCGCGCTGTGGCTCCGGTACCTGGCGGCTCCGCTCGGGCGCGAACTCAAGCTGGTGTACGAACGGCTGATCAACCAGTTTGAAATGGCCAATGTGCAGGGCGCCGGCTATCGCGTGCTGCAAACGCCTGCCAGCGGCGGCAACAGGAGCCAGGGCAACCCACAAACTGGTGCCAGGCCGGAGGGCGGCCAGGGCGCCAGCCGCGGAGATGACGCGCCACCGCCGCCAGTCGGCTACGTGTCCGACGAGCCCCTGCGGCCCTCGCAGTTTGCCGACCTGTCCGACCCCGGGGTCAAGAGCGACCTGTTCCATGATTTCCTGTTCAATGGTGCAAGCAATGCGCAGCGCGGCCTGGCGCCCGCCTATTACGACAGCATCGAGGAAGAACTGAAGGCGCTGAAAGCAGCGCGCGAGACGGCACAGGCTCCGCTCGAGTCACGCGCGGCACCGCTTTCCGGCTATCAGAAAATGCCGACCGTCGACCGCCCCCAGCGGGTTGTCGATGAGCGCAGCCAGCTGAGCCAGCAGGTCTGGGGTGCTTATGGGCGCCCCCGGGAACGCGACATTGTCCGGACCCAGCTGAAGAAGGAAGCCAGGCAGGTCGGTCAGGTGATGGGGCTGGAGGTGGTGCGCAAGCTGGTGAGCCATGTGGCGCAGGACCCGCGCCTGCTGGCGCCGGTGCGCGAGGCCATCGTAGCGCTGGAGCCGTCGCTGATGCGCCTGGCCATGGTGGACCCGCTTTTTTTCAGTGACGAGGACCACCCCGGCAGGCGGCTGATGGAGCGCGTGGCCCAACGCAGCTTCAGCTACAACGACGAGTTCAGTAGCGAATTCTCGGAGTTTCTCCAGCCGGTCATCCGCGCCTTTAACAAACTCAACGGGCTGGATATCAAGAATGCCCAGCCTTTCGATGCCGCGCTGGCCACACTGGCCCAACACTGGGACGAACAGGACCGGCTGGAGGCCAAAAACCGCGACAACCTGCTGCAGGCCCTGCATTTTGCAGAGGAACGCCAAACCCTTGCCGATGAAATTGCCCAGGACCTGGGCAGGCGTTCAGACCTTGGGGATGTCCCGGCTCTGGTGCTGGACTTTCTGTTCGACTCCTGGGCGCTCGCCATGGCCCATGCCAGGCTCACCGACACGCGCAACCAGGTCGACCCGGAAGGCTTTGGCTCGGTGGTGCCCGACCTGCTGTGGAGCGTCAAGCGTGGAGTGACGTTGAAGCGTCCCGCCAAACTGTTCGAGATGCTGCCGAGCCTGCTGGGCAAACTTCACGCAGGACTGACCTTGCTGGGCCAGGACCCGCGCGAAAGCGAAGTTTTTTTTGACGAGCTGATGAAGCTGCACAGGCCGGTACTCAAGCTGCGCCGGCTCAAGAGCCAGCGTGACGCGGAAGAGTCCGGCGCCATGCCGCTGGAGCCTGAAGAGGCCCACACCACCACGTTCATCACGGACCCCACCACCGAGCCCCGCGAGGCCCGATCTGCCGCGCCGCCCTGGCTGGGTCGCGATGACCTGGACGCGGCCGGTTTTGAAGACACGCTGCCCACTGCGCCCGGCGAACTCGCGCCCCTGGAAGACGACACCCCTGCCGTGGCCGAGTCAGCAGCAACCGGCGATGGCGATCCGGCCGAGACCCCAGGAACAGAGCCGGCGCCGCAGCAGCAGGACGTTGCCTCTCCAGCAACCGGCCCGGCCATCGCCCCGGCCGAAGCCGAACGGATGCTGCTCGGCCTGCGGGCGGGGCACTGGGTCGACCTGTACTCCAAGCACCGCTGGCTGCGCGCCCAGCTGATCTGGGCCGGCACCAAAGGCACCCTCTTCATGTTTGTGAGCCATGGCGGGCAACCCCATTCCATGACACGGCGAAGCTGCGAGCGACTGATCCGGGACCGCCTTCTGCGGCCCGTCGATACACAAGGCGTCGTCGGCCAGGCGCTCGACGCGCTGGCCCTGGAAGCGGACACCCCCGCCAGCACGCCCGGTGAGGTTCCGGCATCGGCGGACCTCATGAGCGCCTAAGCGTTTAACGTTTAAGCGTTTAAGCTCGCAAACACTTTTTCCTTGTCCGCCAACCCTGAAGGTGGCGATACGGCTGGCGCTACCGACCTCGACCGGTATGCAGGAAGGGTTTCTAGGATTGCTTTCAGGTGTAACAGCCCGAACTTGCCACAATCATTCCTCACGAGATCGAACCATGAAGTCCAGCCACCCACGGCCCCCGCCCTTGCCCGGCGGCCCGCCGGTTGATGAGCCCGATGACCCGCCCAGCCTGCCCGTGCAGCCTGACGACAGGGACTTGCCCGCGCCGGGGATCCCCGACGCCGAAGATCCGGTCCGCAAAACCCCGGTTTGAGCCTGGCGGGGTCCGCCGCGGCTTGTCCGCCCATTGCCTCATCGCCCCATTGCTTTTTTCCAGCGGGCCTGGATACACATGGATGCAGATCGCAGCAATAGCTTCGCTTGTGCGGCGAGTGAAGCGTCTAGACTAGTACGCACCACTCGTTGTCCGCAAAGCCAACAGGAGGTGTCTTGTCGTTTCAAAAAGATCTGTCTCTGGCCAACCGGCTGATCTCGGCACTGCCGGCGTATGAACGCGCCATGTTCATTGAACACAGCGAGTTGGTGGAGCTCAAGCCCCAGACGGTGCTGGTAGAAGCCGGCCAGACGCCCGAGCATGCCTACTTTCCCGTGGAAGGCTTTGTCTCGATGATCCTGCCGGTGGAGCAGGTCCAGGCCCCGGGCCTTGGCGTTGCCCTGGTCGGCAGCGAGGGCATGTGCCACACCTCGCTCCTGCTCGGTGTGGAAGCCTCGTCGTTTACCAGTCTGGTGCAGGGCCCGGGGCGTGCCTTCAAGATCCACCGCAATGCATTGCGACTGCGGCGGGCTGAAGGTGCCTGTCTGCGCAATGTCCTGCACCGCTACGTCGACGTTTTTGCCAGCCATATGGCGCAGCAGGCGGCCTGCCTGCACTACCACACGGCGCCGCAGCGCCTGGCGCGCTGGCTGCTGATGACGCGCGACCGGGCCCATTCCGGGGAGCTCTTTCTCACCCATGAAGCCTTGGGCCTGATGGCGGGTGTCCGGCGCGAGAGCGTGTCGCAGGCCGCCAGCGTGTTTCAAAAAATGGGCCTGATCAGCTACAGCCGGGGCTACCTGATGCTGCTCGATGAAGCCAGGCTGCAGGCACAAGCCTGCCCGTGCTATCGGGCCGACCTGATGGCCTACGACCGCGCACTGACGCTGCCGCTGAAGGCGCTTGAGGACAATTCTCCGGGTGGGCCGCCCCGGGCAAGCGCTACCCTTTTTTAGGGAAAGGGTGCAGCGCAGCGCTGCCCGCTCACACAGCGGCAGGGGGCACGGGCGGTGGCCGTCTGGCGTTCACGCCTGCCAGACGCCATAGCCGGCCTCCCGCAAACCAATGCCCAGCTCGACCTCCATGTCGCGCGCACCTTCGTACGGCATGGGGTTGTACATGGCGTACAGCTCGGGCATCAGGCGCACACCGAAATCGCGCACAAAGCGGTTCGACTGGATGCCGGCCTTGTGTTTGTCAAAGCGCACGTCCGGGTCCAGCCCGGTCATGCCGACATACACAAACGGTCTGCCCAGCTGGTAGTCCGGATTGGCGCGGCGAAACCGGGCCGCATCCCAGACCTCGGGCGCCAGCTCGATCACATACACGCTGTAATGGTGGCCACGTGGCTTGCTGGGCATGGAAGATGGAGACAGTGTGGGCACACTGTACCGCATGCCGCGGCCGTCGATCACCCGTCAACCGCACCATGATGGCCGAAGTCCAGCCAGCTGCCCGAGGTCACCACCAGGTGAATGAAATGCAGTTTTCCCACCACATTGAGGGGCAACGCAAATGGATAGAAATCGGGCTGACCCATGCTGCGCGACATTTCGTTGAGCATGGTGGTGAGCCGCGTCCAGTGGTTGAGGAATGCCAGGAACTGCCCCGCCTCGGGATGCTCCGGCTGATACAGGGCGTCAAGGGTGAAGGGCGTGAACTCCAGGTCGAAGCGATCCACGCTCAGGCCAAAGCTCAGTGCGGTGTCAATCGCATCGCGCATGTGCAGGTAGTGAGCCCAGCATTCGGCCCAGTCTTCCCATGGATGGGCGCTGGCATAGGCGCTCACGAAATGCATGGGCCAATCCGGCGGCGGACCTTCGTCGTAGTTGCGCTGGAGACTGGCCGGGTAATTCACCGACTCATCGCCAAAGAGCCGGGAAAAGCCCTCATGCCAGCGCGTGCCGGCGATCAGGCGGCCCCAGTAGTAGTGGCCGACCTCATGACGCAAATGCCCCAGCAGCGTCCGGTAGGGCTCGCGCAGGGCTTTGCGCACCGCCTCCCGCTTGGCGTCATCGGCTTCATCGATGTTGAGCGTGATGAGGCCGGTGTTGTGGCCGGTCAGGATGTACGGCCCGTTGAGGGGGGAACGCAAAAAATCAAACATCAAGCCGTGCTCGGGGTCCTCGCTCATGCAGGAAGCCACGGGCAGCTTCAGGAGGATCAGCGACGACACCAGGCGGCGCTTGGCCAGCTCCACCTGGCCCCACAGGTAACCGTTGTCCGGCAGGGCCGGGTCAGTGAGATCGGGAATGGTGCGGTTCAGCCTGCAGGCGCGGCACATGTCGTGCGGGTCTTCGACGGCCATCAGCCAGTTGCAGGAAGCCGGCGTCGAAAGGTTCAGGCATCGCTTGTACACCGGCGCGCCGCTCTCGGACTCGATCCCGGACACGGTCCCGGCGACGTCCGGCCCGGGCGCTGCGGTTGGGGGGTTGGCGGATTGCTGGCCGGGGATGTCCTGCAACAAGGGCGGATGCGCGTCGTCGGGAGTGGCCTTGGCGGGCGCGGCCTGCGCCTGCCACTCCCGCCAGGTGCCCTCTTGCGGCCCCGGCATGAGGGGCAGCAACATGCCGCGCTCCGGGTCATAGCCCAGCGGGGTGTCGCAAGCCAGGCATTTGCTGTTGCGAAAAAAGACCGGCTGCCCGCAATGGCAGCGGTAGTTACGCCCTGCCAGCAGGGGCAGGGGTTGATCCGCGGTGTTTGGAAACGTATTGAATGACAAAGGTAAAAGGCACACGGGAGATGTGCCGGAAAAAAGGAACCTGCAGAACCCTGCACTTCCATGGCTTCCAGTGTCCCACGTTTGATGGCGGCGGCGTGAGGGCAGTGAGCCTTGTGCGCGTGTAAGCGCCTGCTGACATAAGTGACACCCGGACAAGCGACACCCGGCACTTTCAGTTCAGCAAACTTCCGCCTGCCGGCCAGCCCTTGCTCGATCAACCCTTGCTTTTACTTTTATCATCTGGTCATCTTCAACTATCACCCAAGGAACCCATGCCCACATACCATGTAGAAATGATGGAAGGCCGCACCGTTGAGCAAAAGAAAAAGCTCGCCGAAGCCATCACCCGCGTCAGCGTCGAGATTCTCGGCGGCCAGCCCGACTCGGTCGACATCATCATCACCGACATCAAGCGCGAGAACTGGGCCACCGGCGGCAAGCTCTGGTCGGAACCCAGAAGCTGAGCGCCAGGAAATTTTCAAGCCCGTCCGCATCCCCTGCCTCGCACGCCGACCGGCAGGCGCGCTGCGGCCGGCATGCAAGTTAATCGCTTAATGGCTTGCAGCGCCCATCCCGCCTGGGTTAGAACCTGTTTACGATCTAAACGAGGCCGCGTTGGGGTGCAATCGGGATGAGTGGGGCGCCCGGGACCGCCGCATGGGCTCATGCCCATGCAAGGGCCCGGGTGGCTCAATCGCCCGATTTCACCCCAACCCGAAGGGCAAGCGCCTTCTCGGGCGGTCTGCGGCGTTGCGGCGCTTGCCCATAGCCCGAGCTATGGGCGGCGCACCGCGCCTTGCATCCCATCCCGAGAAGGTGCTTGCGCGGCCCCGTTTAGATCGTAAACAGGTTCTTAGGGCCCAATTGACGCCTTGACCCGGTAACCCAGCCGCAGCGACACATCCGCCGCCGCCTGGCGCACGGCGCGGGCGATATCGGAGTCCCAGTCCGCCGGAAAATTATCCTCATGGCCCAGCGCGGCGGCGCTGAAGGCATTGACGCCGGGAATCGGCCGCCCCATCGCCCGCACCACGCCGTGCTGCTGCATTACAGCCTTGATGTTTTTGATCTCCTGGTCCAGGTCCTTCACGGCGCTGCGGTCCAGCCGCCGGGGCGCATCGCCCCAGGCGCCCAGCATGGACTGCTCCAGTCGCTGCTTGGGTAGCGCGGCGACAAAAGCCCGCCCCGTGGCCGTGCCCAGGATGGACATGACCGTGCCCATGCGCATGCTGACATGCAGCGGCTGGCTGGCCTCGATATAGCGCACGATGGTCGGGCCGAAATTGGCCCACACCGCGATGGCCACCGTCTGGTCTATGGCCAGCGCCAGCGCTTCGGCCACCGGCGTGGCGGCTTTCAGCGGGTCGAGCTGGTGCAGGCAGCTCAGCCCCACCTGCAGCGCCGCCGCGCCCAGCGCGTAGCGGCCCGTGACCGCGTCCTGCTCGATCAGGCGCAGCCTGCCAAAACTCACCAGGTAAGTGTGCGCGCGCGACGCCGGCAGGCCAGCCTTGGCGGCCAGGTCCTTGAGCGTCATGGAGCTGGGGTGCTCGGCCAGCGCCAGCAGCAGCCGCCCGCCTATCTCGACCAATTACACAGCCCGCTGCTCTTTATGTTCTTTTTGGTGATCGTGTTCGTCCTTGTCCATGCTTGGCTTCCCGGTGGGGGTGGTGAAGGGGTGGCCAGTCGCCACAAGCACCCATCATTTCACAAATGGATTTGACAATGGCAAATTTTTGCATAGAATTAACAAATCGATTTGCAGTTGACAAATCACGACCTTCCCACCCCAGTCTGGAGATCCCATGAGCAGCCCCAAGAAATTCGCCTCCCAAGCCGACCTCGACGAGAAGCAGGTCAGCTTCACCAAGCTTTCGGACAACGCCTACGCCTATACGGCCGAAGGCGACCCCAACACCGGCATCGTCATCGGCGACGACTGCGTGCTGGTGGCCGACACCCAGGCCACGCCGGCCATGGCGGCCGATGTGGTGCGCCGCATCCGCGAGGTGACCGACAAACCCATCAAATATGTGGTGCTGACCCACTACCACGCGGTGCGCGTGCTGGGTGCCAGCGGCTACCAGCCCGAGCACATCCTGGCGAGCCAGGACACCTATGACCTAATCGGGGAGCGCGGCGAGCAGGACAAGGCGAGCGAAATTGGCCGCTTTCCGCGCCTGTTCCGCGATGTCGAATCGGTGCCGCCTGGCCTGACCTGGCCGACCCTGACCTTTACCGGAAAAATGACGCTGTGGCTGGGCAAGCTCGAGGTGCAGCTACTGCAGCTCGGGCGCGGCCACACCAAGGGCGACACGGTGGTCTGGCTGCCCAAGGACAAGATCCTGTTTTCGGGCGACCTGGTCGAGTTCGACGCGACGCCCTATGCCGGCGACGCCTACTTCAAGGACTGGCCGCAGACGCTGGACAAGCTGGCGGCGCTCAAGCCGGCGGCGCTGGTGCCCGGCCGCGGCGCCGCGCTCACCAGCCCCGAGCAAGTGCAAAAGGGCCTGGCCGGCACGCGCGATTTCATTGCCGACGTGTACGCCAGCGTCCAGGCCGGCGTGAAGGTCGGCAAGAACCTCAACGCTGTCTACCAGGAAACCTACGCCAGGCTCAAGCCCAAGTACGGCCACTGGGTGATCTTTGACCACTGCATGCCCTTCGACGTGACCCGCTGCTACGACGAGGCGACACAGTACCCCGACCCACGCATCTGGACGGCCGAGCGCGACCAGCAGATGTGGGAAACGCTGGAAGGTTGACGCGATCCCTGAGGAGACAAAGATGAAATTGCAGGAACTTCCAAACACCCGGGGCAGCGGCGTCGATTACCAGAAGCTGGCCTTCGACTACGAGCGTCATGCCGACCAGGACGCCGATGCGCCCGCGCGCCATCCGGTGGTGGTGGTCGGTGCCGGTCCGGTGGGCCTGGCGCTGGCCATTGACCTGGCGCAGCAGAACGTGCCGGTGCTGCTGCTCGACAACGACTGCACGCTCTCGACCGGCTCGCGCGCCATCTGCTTTGCCAAACGCACGCTCGAGGTGTTCGACCGCCTCGGCTGCGGCCAGCGCATGACGGACAAGGGTGTCTCGTGGAACGTCGGCAAGGTGTTCTTCAAGAATGATCCGATCTACAGCTTCAACCTGCAGCCCGAAGCCGGCTACGAGCGGCCCGCCTTCATCAACCTGCAGCAGTACTACGTCGAGGGCTACCTGGCCGAGCGCGCGGCTGGGCTGCCGCTGATTGACCTGCGCTGGAACAACAAGGTGGTGGGCATAGAGCAGCAGGCCGACCATGCTTTGCTGACCGTCGAAACGCCCGAGGGCAATTACCAGATCGCCGCCGGCTACGTCGCCGCCTGCGACGGCTCGCGCTCCAATTTGCGCCAGCTGCTGGGCCAGGAGAGCAAGGGCCGCATCTTCAAGGACCGTTTTCTCATTGCCGACGTGAAGATGAAGCTCGATCAGCCAGCAGAGCGCTGGTTCTGGTTCGACCCCGAGTTTCATCCGAACCAGAGCGTGCTGCTGCACATGCAGCCCGACAACGTCTGGCGTATCGACTTCCAGCTCGGCTGGGATGCCGATCCCGAGCACGAGAAGAAACCCGAGAACATCATTCCGCGCGTCAAGGCGCTGCTGGCCAAGTCGTCGATGAAGGACGCGCAGTTCGAACTCGAATGGGCCAGCGTCTACACCTTCGCCTGCCTGCGCATGGACAGTTTCCGCCATGGCCGCGTGCTGTTCGCCGGCGACTCGGCGCACGGCGTGTCACCCTTCGGCGCCCGCGGCGCCAACTCGGGCGTGCAGGACGCAGAAAACCTGGCCTGGAAACTGGCGGCGGTCGTGCGCGGTGACGCGCCCGACGCGCTGCTCGACAGCTATGCCAGCGAACGCGAATACGCGGCCGACGAGAACATCCGCAACTCCACCCGCGCCACCGACTTCATCACGCCCAAAAGCGAGGTCAGCCGGCTGTTCCGCGACGCGGTGCTCGAACTGGCCAAGCGCCACGGCTTTGCGCGCACGCTGGTCAACAGCGGCCGGCTCTCGGTACCGTCCACGCTCCACGACTCAGTGCTGAACACCGCCGATGCCGACGCCTTCGAAGGCAAACTGGTGCCCGGCGCACCGGCCGCCGACGCGCCTATCGCTTGCGCCGATGGCAGCGCCGGCTGGCTGCTGCGCGAACTGAACCCCACGGGTTTCAGCGCGCTGGTGTTCGGCGACGACAGTGGCGGCGGTGATCTGGCCGAGCGCAGCGCACGCGCGGTCGCCGAGGCCGACCCGGCTGTGAAGGTGGTGCGCGTCGCATCGAGCAGCGCTCACGCGCTCGCTACCCAGCGCTACGACGCACGACCCGGCACCGTCTACCTGCTGCGGCCCGACCACCACGTCTGCGCACGCTGGCGGCAACCGGACACGCGAGACGTCCGCACCGCACTGGACCACGCACTCGCCAAGGCATGAAGGAGGCCGCCATGAAACTGATCACCACCCCGAACCTCGACGCGCCCGACGATTTTTACGAAGCGCTGATCGAAGCGAACCAGGGACTCTCGACTGAAGAGAGCCACGCCTTCAACGCACGCCTTGTGCTGGTGCTGGCCAACCACATCGGCTCGCTGTCCGTGCTGCGCGAGGCCTTCGCCGCGGCGCAGCGCGCCTGATTCCGCACCCCAACCCCAAGGAGACATTCATGAAATTCAGTTCCCGCATTCTCGCCCTGGCTCTTTCGTTCACCGCCTTCGCGGCGGTGGCGCAAGACAGCAAACCGATCGAATGGGTCGTCGGCTACGCGGCCGGCGGCGGCTCGGACGCGGTGGCGCGCGCCACCGCCGAAACCATGGCCAAGAACCTCGGCCAGGCCATCATCATCAACAACAAGCCCGGCGCGGCGACCAACATCGCGGCCGACTATGTGGCACGCTCGAAAGACTATGGCCATATGATGTTTACGGCCGACTTCGCGACACTCGCGGCCAACCCCTTTTTGTTTTCCAGGCTCAGCTACAACGCCGAAAAAGACCTACTGCCGGTCGGCATGCTGGCCCGCTTTCCGCTGGTGCTGGTGGTGGGTGCGAACGTCCCGGTGAAAAACTTCAAGGAGTTCCTGGCCTGGGCCAAGGCGCAGCCGAACGGCATCAACTACGCCTCGGCCGGCGCGGGCAGCCCGCACCATCTGGCGACGGAAATGCTGCGTGAGAAAACCGGCCTCAAGATGACGCATGTGCCTTACCGCGGCGCCGCGCCGGCGATGCAGGACATCCTGAGCGGCGTCGTCCCCTTCATGCTCGTCGATAGCGCGAGCGGCAACCAGTTCGTGCTGGCCGGCAAGGTCAAGGCCATCGGCGTGGCGAGCGCCCAGCGCATTGCCACCTTGCCCGACGTGCCGACGCTCGCCGAGCAGGGACTGAGCGGCTTCGAGGCCTACGCCTGGCAAGGCCTTTCGGTGCCCGCCGGCACGCCGCCCGAGGCCGTCACCAAGCTCAACAAGGCGCTGGTTGAGGCGCTGAATTCGACCACGGTCAGGGCACGCTTTCAGGCGCTCGGCGTCGAGGGCCTGCCCGGCACGCCGGCCCAGATGGCCAGCTACGTCAAGAGCGAGCGCGAGCGCTGGGGCAAGCTGATCCGCGACAACAACATCAAGATAGACTGAAATAGTAATGAAATAGCCCTCTTGCGCAAGCTGCATCAGCGCAAGCAGCTATTAATTCAAGAGCAAGAGAAAGAGCAAGAGAAAGAGCAAGAGAAAGAGCAAGAGAAAGAGAAAGATCGCGAGAATGCCATGAGCCACGAAACTTCCGCCGAGCTGCGCTACCAGAGCGGCTTTGGCAATGAGTACGCCAGCGAGGCCGTCACTGGCGCCCTGCCGCAAGGACGCAACAGTCCGCAGCGCGCGCCCTTGGACCTGTACCCCGAATTGCTTTCGGGTACGGCGTTCACCGCGCCGCGCCACGAGAACCGCCGCAGCTGGCTGTACCGCCGCCAGCCGTCGGTGGTGGTGGGCCGTTACCAGCCCTACGCCGAGCCGCACTGGAAAACCGGCGGCGACCACACCATCGCGCTGCCACCCGAGCCCATGCGCTGGCACCCGATTCCGCCAGACAAGGCCGATGTCGATTTTGTCGACGGCATCCGTACGCTGGCGGCCAACGGGGATGCGGAGGCGCAAACCGGCATCGCTGCCCATGTCTATATCGCCAGCCGCTCGATGGAGCGCCGCGCCTTCGTCAACGCCGACGGCGAGCTGCTCATCGTGCCGCAGCAGGGCCGGCTGCTGATCACCACCGAAATGGGCGTGCTCGACGTCAAGCCTGGCGAGATCGCGCTGGTGCCGCGCGGCGTGGCGTTCAAGGTGGCATTGCCCGATGGCCCTTCGCGCGGCTACCTCTGCGAGAACTACGGTGCCCAGTTCCGCCTGCCCGAGCTGGGTCCGATTGGCTCCAACGGCCTCGCCAACGCGCGCGACTTCCAGGCGCCCGTCGCTGCCGTCGAAGAAGAGGCCGGCGACTACGAGCTCATCAAAAAATTCGGTGGCCACTTCTGGCGCGCGCCAGCCGGGCAGTCGCCCTTCAACGTGCTCGCCTGGCACGGCAACCTGGCGCCGGTGAAGTACGACACGGCCAATTTCATGACCATCGGCTCGATCAGCTTCGACCACCCCGATCCGTCGATCTTCACCGTGCTGACCTCGCCGAGCGACACGCCGGGCACGGCCAACTGCGACTTCGTGATCTTCCCGCCGCGCTGGCTCGTGATGGAAGATACCTTCCGTCCGCCCTGGTATCACCGCAACCTGATGAGCGAATTCATGGGGCTGGTCCATGGTGAATACGACGCCAAGCCCGGTGGTTTCAAGCCGGGCGGTGCCAGCCTGCACAACTGCATGGTCCCGCATGGCCCCGACGAGGAAGCCTTCGAGAAAGCCAGCCACGCCGATCTCAAGCCACAGAAGCTCGACAACACGCTGGCCTTTATGTTCGAAAGCCGCTATCGCTTCATTCCGACGAACTGGGCGCTGCAAAGCCCCGCGCTCGACACCGACTACGCCGACTGCTGGGCCGGCCTCAAGGCAAGCGTGGGGGCAGCATGAACACATTGAACGCAACCCACGCTCCGGCGCTGCACAGCTGGGTCGCATCGGCCAACCAGGCCGGCTGCGACTTCCCGATCCAGAACCTGCCTTTTGGGCGCTTTCGGCCCGCGGGAAGCGGCGAGGCCTTGCGCATCGGCGTCGCCATCGGCGACCAGGTGCTGGACCTACAGGCGGCGGGCCTCATCGACACGGACGACATGAACGCGCTGATGGCCAAGGGCCCGGCCGAGCGGCTGGCACTGCGCGCTGCCATTTCGGCCGGCCTGGCCGAAGGCAGCGCTCAGCAGTTGGCATGGGCTAATGCCCTGCACGCCCAGTCCGAGGTCGAGCTGGGCCTTCCCTGCCAGATCGGCGACTACACCGATTTCTACACCAGCATCCACCACGCCACCACCATCGGCAAGCAACTGCGGCCCGACAACCCGCTGCTGCCCAATTACCAATGGGTACCGATTGGTTACCACGGCCGTGCCTCGTCGATCGTGCCCAGCGGCCACAGCTTTCACCGCCCCAGCGGCCAGACCAAAGCGCCTGACCAGGAGCGCCCCAGCTTTGGCCCTTGCCGCCGGCTTGACTACGAGCTCGAACTCGCAGCGCTCGTCGCCCGCCCCAACGCCTTGGGCGAGCCCATCCCCATGGGCAGCGCCGAAGAGCATGTGTTCGGCGTGAGCCTGTTCAACGACTGGAGCGCGCGCGACATCCAGGCCTGGGAGTACCAGCCGCTCGGCCCGTTTTTGTCGAAGAACTTTGCCAGCACGCTCTCGCCCTGGGTCGTCACGCTGGATGCGCTGGCGCCGTTTCGCGTGCCGTTCAGCCGCCCCGAAGGCCATCCAGAACCGCTGGAATACCTCGATTCGCCCACCAACAGGGCAGAGGGTGCTATCAATATTGAACTGGAAGTGTGGCTGCAAACGGCGCAGATGCGCCAGGCCGGCCATGCCGGCGAGCGCATCTCGCAATCGAACTACCGTGATGCCTACTGGACCGTGGCCCAATTGGTGGCCCACCACACCGTTAACGGCTGCAACCTGCGCGCAGGCGACCTGTTCGGCTCGGGCACGCTGTCCGGCCCCCAGCCTGAGCAGGGCGGCTCGCTGATGGAACTGGGTGGGGGCGGCCAGCGGCCTTTGGCCTTGTCAAACGGTGAAACCCGCGCCTGGCTGGAAGACGGCGACAGCATCATCCTGCGCGGCTATTGCGAGCGCGAGGGTTTCAGGCGCATCGGTTTTGGCGAGTGCCGCGGCACGGTGCTGCCAGCCCCTGTGAACCGATGAGCGACGCGTTTGCTTCATGCTTGCTGCGGTGGCCCGCAGCCTGGGTGACTGGAGCCTGTTCACGCCAAAGCGGGTGATTCAGGCATCAAAATTGGCTCCAGCGCATACTGGATGGGCGTAATAAGCTATTGATTTCGTAGCGTTTTGATGTTTTGGCTGCTTTGCACGGCGTCAATCTGCAAGTCAGGTGCCGCGCTGGCATCAATCTGCCTGAGGAATTTCAGCCACTCGATGTGCCGGTGGCGCTGCTGACATTGCGAGATGACACTGGGTGGATATCTCGCGGCCATGGTGAGTGCGATGCGCCCGGTGCGCTGGCTGGGGCTGCGGGTGCCCGTTCGGGCCTCTTGCCTGCCCGAGCGGGCACTTCGAATTGATCCAGCGCGCACTTGGCGCGCTTTCCCTTGATACAGACCGGCAGCTGGTCGACCATTCGCTCCTAGTAAAGCAAGAACGGAGACAGACGTGGAGACTCAAGTTGCCGACTACATCGTTGGCGGAGCCGGCTCGGCCGGATCTGTGATCGCGCTCATTGCGTTGCGAACCGGAAGCTCACGATGAAAAAAACGCTCCAAAAACTCGATCCCGCGTCGCGTCGCCGTGTTGCCGCCGGCGAGATCATCGGCACGCGCGAACAAGGCGGGGCTCACGCCTGGCGTGGCATCCCATACGCCGGTCCGCCCTCGGGCGCCTTGCGCTGGCGCGCGCCGCGTCCCGCCGCACCGTGGAGCGGTGTCCTTGAGGCCAGCGCGCACGGTTCGATCGCACCTCAATACGCCGACCTGCTGGCCGGTGTCCCAGCCCGGCAACGCGGCCAGATCGCGGGTGACGAAGACTGCCTGACGCTCAACATCTTCGCGCCCGCGTTCGAGCCCGATGCGGTGCCGAGAGCCGACCAACGCCGACCAGTGATGGTGTGGATTCACGGCGGCGGCAATTCAGTCGGCACTTCGGCGACCTATGACGCGGCGCGCAACTACGCGACACACGACGGCTTGGTGGTCGTCACCGTCAATTACCGGCTCGGCGTGCTGGGCTGGTTCAACCACCCTGCATTGCACGAGGCCGGCGACGTCACGCCCGAGGAACGCTCGGGCAATTTCGGCACCCTCGACCTGATTGCCGCGCTTCGATGGGTGCAGGACAACATCGCGGCCTTCGGAGGCGACCCCGGCTGCGTGACGATCTTCGGCGAATCGGCCGGCGGGCAGAATGTGCTGACGCTGCTGGCGAGCCCCTTGGCCCGAGGCTTGTTCCATCGTGCGATCGCGCAATCGCCGGTGGCCGAGACCTTCAGCATCGAGCAGGCGGTGAACTGGAGCGACGACGCGCAACCGGGCGATCGTGAGAGTGCGTGCGAGGTCACCGCACGGCTGTGGGTCGCCGAGGGCCGGTCGCGTGACCGCGAGGGAGCCAAGAAGCAACTCGCAACCCTGCCCGCAGCGGACATTGCTGCTTTTCTGCGCGCACTCAGTCCAGCCCGGCTGCTGGGCGCTTTCACGCCGGGCAGCGTCGGGATCTACCGGACCCCCCGTCCGGTGCGCGACGGCGTGGTGCTGCCGCGCGAGCCGTTGGCCGAAGCCTTCGCCCGCGGCCAATGGAACCGCGTGCCGGTCATTCTTGGAAGCAACCGCGACGAGTTCAAGACCTTCAGCGCAGACAAGCCCGAGCACTCGCGCCTGCTGCTGGGAAAGATGCCGATCCTGCGCGACCGCCGCGCCTATCAGGTCGAGATGAAGTACCTGTCGCTGGCTTGGAAGGCACTGCATATCGACGCCCCGGCCGACGCGATGCTGGCGGGTGGACACGCCGACGTGTGGACCTATCGTTTCGATTGGGACGAGGCACCCGCCGTGCCCTTCGTGCGCCCCGACCTGCTTCTCGGCGCGGCACACGCCATGGAGATGGCCTTCGTCTTCCGCGACACGGCCGGCGAACTCGACATTTTTGGCGTCAATACGCCCTTCAATCGCTCGGGCAGAACCGTGCTCGCCCGGGCGATGGGCGATGCCTGGACCAGTTTCGCACGCAACGCAATACCGACGTTGCCAAGCCATGAGTGGTCGCGCCGCAGGGTCGAGAAGAACCGTCCCGATTGCCTGCTCTTCGACACGGCGCGCGACGGCGGTATCCGCATGGCACGGCTCAGTACGAACATGGCAGCGGTCAAGCAAGCGCTGAGGACAGATTCAGAGGCCGAGCCCGCCACCCTTCGCTGCCGCATCTACGCTCGCCTCTTCGTATGGAATCCGCTGTTCGCAGGCCATGGCGACGCATCCGAGTACGAGCTTTGGTGCCGCGAATTTGGCTGTGCCGTTCCAGTTGCGCGGTTCCGGCCACAGCTTGAAGTTTGATGGAACGCTGGTGGCGTATTTTCCGGGATTCGATGAATAACTGATGTTACGCAGGCACTGGTTTTACCCCTTCCCCCGCTGGGGGAAGGTAGGGATGGGGGCCTGGGCCTATAAGCACTAATGGTGTGTAATCAGCGCCCAAGAGCCCCATCCCAACCTTCCCCCAAAGGCGGGAAGGAGCAAGACAGCCGAGCTGCGTAACATCAGTGAATAAGTACTAGCGATTCAATCGCGCAAGCGGACACTCTCTTTTGTGCCTTCGTTGGTTTTCACCGTTTGGGTGAGAGCGCTATGCACCCGATTGCATCGCGCCCGACGCGCCTGGCTGCGTTGCTCCTCCTTGCGGGCAGTAGCCCGCCGCGTCGTCACCCTTGCAGGGCGCGGCTCAGTCGCAGCCTGAGCCCGTTCGCGCTGTCCACTGGCACGCAGGTGCCAGCGGAGCCGCAGCGCTCACCCTTGCCTGGCACGCCGATCACGGCGCACTCGGGCGCATCCAACTGCGGTTTCTAGGTTTAACCAACCCAGTGCAAGGTCTTGATAGACCCAACTCAACGGATCGCGATGCCTTTCATTGCCAGCTTTCTCTTACCTGCCCGAACGGGCACTTCGAATTGATCCAGCGCGCACTTGGCGCGCTTTCCCTTGAAACAGACCGGCAGCCGACCGATCATCCGCTCCCAATACAGCAAGAACGGAGACAGACATGGAGACTCAAGTTGCCGACTACATCGTGGTCGGAGCCGGCTCGGCCGGATGTGTGATCGCGCACCGCCTCGTCAAGGCAGGCCATTCAGTGCTGCTGCTCGAGGCAGGCCCGACCGATGCGAGCAAGTTCGTGAAGATTCCCGCGACCTTCGTTCGTGTCATTGGGACCGAGCGTTCGTGGGTCTACGAAACAGTCGCCCAGCCGCACGCCAACGGCCGCAAGATGTTCGTGCCGCAGGGACGAATGAATGGCGGCGGCAGTTCGCTCAACGCGATGGTCTACATCCGCGGCGCGGCCGCCGACTATGACGCATGGGCTGAGGCGGGCTGCAACGGCTGGGGCTGGAAGGATGTGCTACCCGCGTTCAAGCGCGCCGAGAACAACATGCGCTTCTCCGGCGAGATGCATGGCACCGACGGACCGCTGCATGTCAGCGACACGAAGTACCGGCACCCACTGAGCCTGGCGTTCGTGAAGGCCGCGCAGGAGGCGGGCCTTCCGTACAACGACGACTTCAACAGCGGCACCCAGGACGGCGTGGGCTTCTACCAGACCACGACGATCAACGGCACGCGCGGCAGCACCGCCGCGACTTACCTTGCCGCGGTTCTTGGCGACCCGAAGCTCACTGTGGTGAATGGCGCCCATGTGCTGCGCGTGACCCTTGAGAGCGGTAATGCGACCGGTGTCGAGTACCGCCGCAATGACGGTGGCAGCGTGAAGGCGCTTGCCAACCGCGAGGTCGTGCTGAGCGCGGGTGCGCTCGCGTCGCCCAAGCTGCTGCAAGTCTCGGGCATCGGCCCCGGCGACCTGCTCCGCGACCTGGGCGTCCCGCTGCATCGCGACCTGCCTGGCGTGGGCGAGAACTTCCAGGACCATCTGGAGATCATCGCGCATGGCCTCTGCAAGGAGCCGATCAGCCTGCTCGGGCAGGACAAAGGCCTGACTGCGCTGAAGCACGGCGTGCAGTGGGAGCTGTTCAAGACTGGTCTTCTCACTTCCAACGTGGTGGAGAGCGGCGGCTTCGTTGATACAGCCGGCACGGGACGTCCCGATGTGCAGTTCCACGTGCTGCCCGTGCTGGTGGGCGACGTGGATCGCCCGATGCCGGAAGTGCACGGCATCTCCATCGACCCCTGCTTCCTGCGCCCGAAGTCGCGCGGGCGCGTGCGGGCCGTCAGCGCGAATGCCCTGGACCAGGCGCAGTTCGATGGCGGCTTCCTGTCGGTGCAGGAAGACGTCGATACGCTCGTGCGCGGCCTCAAGCTGGCCCGCCGCATCCTGCGCATGCCCTCACTGCGCAAGCTTGTCTCCGAAGAGCTTTACCCTGGCCCCCAGGAGCACATGCCCGACAGCGAACTGGAGCAGTTCGTGCGCCAGTACGCCAAGACCGTCTACCACCCCGTGGGCACCTGCCGCATGGGGAACGACCCGCTGGCCGTCGTCGATTCCGAACTGCGCGTGCATGGCGTCGGCCGGCTGCGTGTATGCGACGCGTCGGTGATGCCCACCATCTGCAGCGGCAACACCAACGCGCCCACCATCATGATCGCCGAGCGCGGCGCCGAGTTCATGCTCGGCCGCTGAGCGGTGCGAGTTTCCCTTCCCTCCAACCATCCCGCACCACCATGAACCCTAAAGACCTTTCCCAACAGGAGCTCGCACGCATCGGCTTCCTCTCGCGGCGCAGCTTCGAAAATTTTATTGACGGTGAATTCCGCGAATCCCGCAGCGGCAAGCGCATCGATGTCGTCGATCCTGCTTCGGAAATGATCGTGGCCGACACGCCCGACAGTGACCAGAGCGATGTGGATGCCGCTGTCGCCGTGGCGCGCCGGGCACTGGAAGACTCGGCCTGGTCCCGCATGCGGCCGGCCGACCGCGAGCGCGCGCTGTTCCGCCTTTCCCAGCTGATCGAAGACCACGCGGACGAACTGAGCGCGATGGAGACCCTGCAAAGCGGCAAGCTGCAGGGCGTCGCGCGCATGATCGACGTGGGATTTTCGGCCGAGTTCGTGCGCTACATGGCCGGCTGGGCCACCAAGCTCGAAGGCAGCACGCTGCAGCCCTCGATTCCGTTTCCTCCGGGGGCCCGCTATCACACCTACACGCAACGCGAACCGGTGGGCGTGGTCGGCGCGGTGGTGCCCTGGAACTTCCCGTTGGCGATCGCGCTTTGGAAAATCGCCCCGGCACTGGCGGCAGGTTGCACGGTGGTGCTCAAGCCGTCGCCCGAAACGCCGTTGACAGCGCTGCGCCTGGCTGCACTCGCCATGGAGGCGGGTATTCCCGCCGGTGCGCTTAACGTGGTCTGCGGCGGCGGAACGGCGGGCGCTGCGCTGTGCGCGCACCCCGGTGTCGACAAGATCAGCTTCACCGGCAGCACGCCGACCGGGCGCGCAATCGGGCACACCGCGGTCGACCGCATGGCGCGTTTCACGCTGGAGCTGGGCGGCAAGTCACCCATGATCGTGTTGCCCGATGCCGATCCTGTCGCCGCCGCCGCCGGCGCCGCCATGGGCATTTTCTTCAACCAAGGTCAGGTCTGCGCCGCGAGTTCACGCCTGTACGTTCACCGCAGCCTGTTCGACCAGGTCGTGGGCGAGATCGCACTTCAAGCCGAAGGGATGCGCATCGGTTCCGGCTTCGACGCCACGGCGCAGCTGGGGCCGGTGGTATCACGCCGTCACTTCGACCGGGTGATGGGTTTCATTGACCGTGCACGCCGCGAGGGAGCTACGGTACTGACCGGTGGGGAACGCGCACGCGATGCCGGCTGCTTCATCAAGCCCACCGTGTTCGTGGACGTGAATCCGGGCATGCAGGTTGTGCGCGAAGAGGTCTTCGGTCCCGTGCTCGTCGCCATGCCATTTGACGACGTGGAGGACGCCATTCGCCAGGCCAACGACTCGCCCTTTGGACTGACGGCCAGCGTGTGGTCGAACAACCTGTCGGCCGTGCACCGGATCGTCCCCCGCATCAAGGCCGGAACGGTCTGGGTCAACACCCACAACCTGCTCGACGCCAACCTGCCATTTGGTGGCTACAAGCAAAGCGGCTTCGGCCGCGACCTCGGTCGCGCTGCGATCGAGTCGTATACGGAATTGAAGAGCGTCTGCATGTCGGTCTGACGCACCGGCACATTAACAACTTAGGAGACAACATGAGAAAAACGGGAATACCCGCCGCAGTCGCGGCGCTGGTGCTGGCTTGTATCGCGCCCGCGGCGCAGGCCGGCGAGGGCGGCGGCTCCAGCTACAACGGCGGAGTCGAAAACTTTCTGACAGGGGCCGCACCGCCGCCTGGCTTTTATGTGCTGGGATACGGCAACGTGTACCAGGCCCGCAAGCTGAAAGACAACGCGGGCAACGACGTGCCGCTGCCGACTTTCAAGGTCGGGGCCGTCGCCGCCGCCACCCGTTTCGTCTGGTCCACGCCCACGACCGTGGCAGGCGGCAACCTGGTGCTGCATGCGATCGTGCCGCTGGTGAACCTGGACGTCGAGGTGCCGGGCGCATCGCAGAGCAAGACCGGGCTGGGCGACACCACCTTCGGCCCGGCGCTGGCGTTCCACCATTCCCCCAGTCTGCACAGCGTGGTCGGGTTCGACCTTGTCGCGCCGACCGGGAGCTATCGCAAAGGTGACCTCGCCAACATTGGACGAAACTATTGGTCGGTCCAGCCGATGTACACGATGAGCTACATCGATCCGGCCGGCTTCAATGGCGACTTCAAGCTCACTTTCAATCTGAACCGCCGCAACACGGCTACCGACTACCGCTCCGGCGACGAGGTCTACCTGGACTATTCGGCCGGCTGGGGATTCGGCAACGGCTGGGTGTTCGGGGCCGGTGGCTACGCGATGCGTCAACTGACCGACGACAAGAGCGCCGGTGTTTCCCTGCCCGGCAGCAAGGGCGCCGCCTTCGCGATCGGTCCGTCCCTGAAGTACGACAACGGCAAGGGCTGGTTCATCACGGCCAAGTGGCAGCGCGAAATGTCGGTGCGCAACCGCCCTGAAGGCAGCGCGCTGTGGATCAAGACCATCATTCCTTTCTGAACCGGAAGATCACCATGAAACAAACTTTCAAGACAATTCTCGTTGCCGCGGCCCTGGTGGCGGGCGGCAGCGCCATGGCGCAAGGCAAGCCCGTTTGCGGGCTGAACAACGGCAAGGCGGCGGCGGGTGAGCCGATCGCGCTGGGCGCCGTGGTCGGCAAGACCGGGCCCGACGACTTCAGCGCCTCGGCGCTGGCGGCCCAGGCGTACTTCAAGTGCGTCAATGCCAACGGCGGCATCAACGGCCGCCCGGTCGAGTTCACGATCGTCGACGACCAATGGAATCCCGAGGTGGCCGCCCAGGTCGCAGCCAAGCTCGTGAAGGACCGCAAGGTCGTCGCGATGGTGGGCAGCTCCAGCTTCGTCGAGTGCGGCGTCAACGCCAAGATGTACGCCCAGGAAGACGTGATGGTGATCGCCGGGGTCGGCGTGCCGCGCGAGTGCTTCTTCGCGAAGAACTACGTTCCGGTCAACACCGGTCCGCGCGTGTCCGGCACGCTGGTCGCGATGCACGCGGCGCAGCAGTACAAAGCCAAGCGGATGGTCTGCGTCATCCCGAACATTCCGAGCCTAGGCAACTGGGCCTGCGATGGCGCGAAGGACTGGGGTAAGGCCAACGGTGTCGAGGTCGACGTCATCGCCGTCGATCCCGGATCTCCGGACGCCACGTCCACGATGCTGCAGGCCGCGACGAAGAAGCCTGATGCCATCATCCTGAACCTGCCCAAGGGCATCATGGTGCCGATGCTCGCAGCGGCCGAACAACAGGGTCTCGCCAAAAAGATCCACTTCGTCAGCAGCACGCCCGCCTACAACTTCGACGTGCCCAAGACGATCGGCCCGGCGTGGAGCGGCAACTTCGACATCCACCTGGAGTTCATGCCTGTCGAGTCCGCCGGTAAGGACAACATGAACTGGAAGGCGACCATGGACGCCTTTGCTGGCAAGAACGACCCGCGCGACTCTTTCGCGCAGGCGGGCTACCTGGCTGCCCGCATCGCGACCGAGGCCCTGCTCAAGCTCGATCCTAAAAAGATCGACCGCGCCACTGTCAGTGCCGCGCTGCGCAATGTGAAGGGCTTCCAGAGCGACATCTTGTGCCGGCCGTTCTACGTCGGCGCAGGCGCCCGCCACAACGCCAACAGCAGCGGGCCCATCGTCCAGGTGAGCGGCAGCGGCTTCAAGCAGGTGAGCACCGGCTGCCTGATGGCCGCGGACCCTGAACTGGCCGACCTGCGCGCGCAGGAAAAGCAGCTGGGCTTTTGACCCATCCGGAGCCCCCATGTCTGAACTGTTGCCATTTCTGGTTTCCGGCCTCGGTGTAGGCGCGGTGTACGCGTTGTCGGGCGTGGGGCTGGTCGTCCTGTACCGTTCGTCGGGTGTGCTGAACTTTGCGTTCGGCGCGCTCGGCGCGCTCGCCGCCTATGTGGCGTGGTCGGCGCTGGATCGCGAGTGGCCGCTGGTGCTGGCCGCGCTCGCCGCGATTTCCGCCGCCGTTGCGATCTCTTTCGCCTACGGACGCCTGCTCGCTCCCCGCCTGGCCGCAAGCGACCCGACGGTGCGCTCGATCGGCACGCTGGGCCTCGCGCTCGTGCTGCTCGGTTTCACCGAATGGTTCTGGGGCGAGCAGCCGCGCAGGCTGGTGCTGCCGACGGACAGCGGGGCGATCGAGCTGGCCGAAGTGCGTCTGACCTACACGCGCGTGGTCGGCTTGGGCGTGGCCGTGTCGATGATGGCCGCCGTGGGCTTGCTGCTCGCGCGCACCCGCATCGGCCTGGCGATGCGTGCGTTGGCGGACCAGCGCGGACTGAGCGCCATCCTCGGCATCCGCGTGCTCCAGGTCGATACCGCGGCCTGGGTGATCTCCGGCGCGTTTGCCGGCGTGTGCGGCCTGCTGCTGGCCAACATCGTGCGATTGCAGGCCACGGTGCTGACCTTCCTCGTGATCCCTGCGTTCGCCGCCGCCATCATCGGCCGCCTCTCTTCCCTGCCCGCGACTGTTGCCGCGGGCCTGGCCATCGGAATCCTGGAGGCGGTTACCGTGCTGCTGCCCGGGTTCTCGCCCTTCAGGGCGGCCACCCCCTTTCTCATTGCGCTCGCGGCCATCGTGCTGTGGCGCGACGCATCCCGCAAAGCATAAGCATGACTCTTCCCAATTCCCTCCGGCGGGAGCGGCGTGCCGCCCGCCACAGCCTTGCACGCATGGTGCTCTTCGTCCTGGCCCTCGGCGCGCTGCTGCCCTGGATCGCGAACGCCTACTGGATCAAGACGCTGACCTCATCGCTGGCGCTGGCCATCGCCACCGCGGGCGTGTCCTTGCTCTACGGGCAGCTGGGCCTGGTGAGCCTGTGCCAGTACGCCCTGCTGGGTGCGGGAGGCTGGGTCGCGTTGCGTGTCGGCCATGGACTGCAGTGGCCGTTCGAAGCCTGCGTGCTAGCAGGCGGGCTGTCCGCCGGTGTCCTCGGCATGCTGGCCGGCCTGCCGGCCCTGCGCTTGAAAGGCCTTTACCTGGCCCTGGTGACACTGATGCTCGCCGGGGGGGTCCAGGTGGTGGTCAGCGCGACGGGCTTTCCCGATGGTGGCCCGGGTTGGCTCGGGCGCATCACCGGCAGCGAAAGGTTGCTCATGCCCCGGCCTGCGATGGCGCAGGACGAGGGCGCTTACCTGGCCTACGTCGCTGCCTGGCTGGCGGCGATGCTCGCCGTCATCGAACTACACCGCCGCACGCGCGCCGGCCGATCATGGGCGCTGATCCGCCGGGGCGAGGCGGCGGCCGAGGGCGCGGGCGTCAACGTGCTGCTCTACCAGACGTGGGCCTTCGGTCTCGCAGGTGTATGCGCCGGTGTGGCCGGCGCCTTGCTGGCGGGCGCGGTAGGCCAGCTGGACGGCCGCGCGTTCGCGGCCAGCGAATCGGTGATGCTGTTTGCGCTCACGCTGATCGGCGGCGCCTACCACTGGGCCGGCGCGCTGGTGGCCGGCCTGCTCTTGCGGGCGGTGCCGTCGCTGTTGGTCGACCTGGGCGTGAACGGCTACCTCGCGATGATCTTCTTTGGCGCCGCGCTCCTGCACGCACTCATCACAGCGCCGCGCGGATTGGTCGGCCAATGGATGGCGGCAATTTCCAGCATGCGTGCCGCAAGGAGGGCACCATGATCGACATTCGCGGCCTGACCGTCGCGTTCGGCGCCGTCACCGTCATCGACGGGCTGGACGCCGTGTTCGACGCGCCGGTGTGCGGGCTTATCGGTCCCAACGGCGCCGGCAAGACCACCCTGGTCAATGTTCTCAGCGGCTTTGTCCGTGCCAAGGCGGGTGAGGTGCACATCGACGGCGCACCCCTTCTGGGCTTGAACACCGCCCGCCGGGTCCGGCTGGGCCTGCGCCGGTCGTTCCAGACCGAGCAGGTGGTAGAAGACCTCAGCACCTGGGACAACGTGCAAGCCATGCTCGACCACGTGCCGCACGCACTGGGTGACGGCCAGCGCCAGGTCCATCGCGCCCTGGAGCACACGGGCCTGCTGGACTGCGCGGCCACGCCCGGGGGTGAGCTGGACCTGTTCCGGCGCCGCATGGTCGAAGTGGCGAAGGCGCTCGTCGGCACGCCCCGGCTTATTCTGTTCGACGAGCCGGGCGCGGGACTGGACGAGCGCGAATCGCGCGTGCTTCGCGATGCGATCGCCGCCATCCCCGTACAGTTCGGCGCCCAGGTCCTGCTGATCGACCACGACGTGGACCTGATCGCGAACCTGTGCACGCAGACGCTGGTGCTCGACTTCGGCAAGCGGCTCGCGCTGGGGCCGACGCGCGCCGTGCTCGACGACCCCCTCGTTCGACAAGCCTATCTCGGAAGCTGATCCATGCTCGAAGTCCGTCAACTCCATATTTCCCGCGGCGGAAAATCCGTCGTCCACGGTGTCGATCTCGACGTCGCGCCCGGCGAGATCGTCGCATTGCTCGGCCCCAACGGCGCCGGCAAGTCGAGCATCGTGCTCGCGCTGACGGGCGCCATCCCGCGATCGCAGGGACACGTCCGCATGGGCGGCACCACGCTGCATGGCCTGGCTCCCGACGCGGTGCGCAGGGCGGGGCTCGCCATCGTGCCCGAGGGCCATCTCCTGCTCGGCAGCCTGTCGGTCCACGACAACCTGCGTGCGGCGGCCCTGGTGCTACCCGCCAACGAGGTCGAGCCTGCGATCGAGCGCGTGCTGATGACTTTTCCCGAACTGGTGCCCAGGCTCGAACACCTGGGGCGTTCCCTTTCCGGGGGGCAAAAGCAGATGGTCTGCATGGCGCAGGCGCTGCTGGCGCGGCCCCGCGTCCTGGTGGTCGATGAACTGTCGCTCGGTCTCGCCCCGCTGGTGGTGAAGCGGCTGGCCGACGTTCTGCAGAGCGTCGCGGCGGAGGGTGTCGGCGTATTGCTGATCGAGCAGTTCACCACGCTGGCGCTGAGACTCGCGCAACGCGCCGTCGTCCTGCAACGGGGTCGGACCGTATGGTGCGGCCCGGCGAAAACGCTGCGTGATGAGCCCGAAATTCTGCAAGCGAGCTATCTGGCCTGAAGGAGAAATCCAATGATTCGATGCAATCTGCCTCGCTGGCAAAACCTGGCGTGGCGCGTGGCGGGGTGTGCGGCGGTGTCAGCGCTTATCGCTCTGCCCTGCGAGGCTGCGGGCGGGGCCGCGCGCAACGTGCCCATACGCATAGGCTCGGTGAGCAGCTTGACTGGTTCGGCGCGATTCCCTGAGTCGAGTGCCGCCGTCCGCGCTTACTTCGACTCTGTGAATGCCAGCGGGGGCATCCGGGGACGACAGCTGGAATTGATCGTCGAGGACGACAAGGGTGACGCCGCTGAAGCCCGGAATGCGGCCCGGCGGCTGGTCGATGAGCAAGGCGTGCTGGCGATGGTCGGCAGCGCCAGCATCGTGGACTGCGCCAGCAACGCGGAGCACTACCAGCGTTCGGACGTAATGTCGCTCCAGGGGACTGGCGTCGAGCCGGAGTGCTTCGCCGCCAGCCATGTGGTGCCGGTCAACACAGGACCCTACCTGTCGGTGCGCAATGCCCTGCAGTTCGCGCGCGAGTCCCTGAAGGCCTCCCGGCCCTGCGCCATCATTCTCGACATTCCGGGGGCCCGCGCGACTTTCGACGACGTGATGCGGGATTGGAGCCGCGAGAGCGGCGTCGGCATGGCGCATGTGGCTCGGTTCGGCCCGGGAGCGGACATTGAAGCCTTGGTCAAGCAAGCCGTCGCCAGCCGTTGCGACGCGGTGGTGCATACCGGGGTCGAGCCCATGGTTCTTGAATGGGTGCGCGCGGTGCAGCGGCTCGGCGTCCTAACCGGCGTGCCGACCATCTTCCTCGCGCCAGCCTATACCGAACGCGTGGCCGCGGAACTGCATGCAGCCAAGCTGCCGATCTATTGCATGGCGGAGTTCGAACCCTGGTCGAGCCGCTCCCTCTCGCTGACGGACTGGCGCGGCATGATGCAGCGCGCCAAGGTGCCTCCTTCATCCTTCGCGCAGGGTGGCTATGTCGCTGCGCAGGTGCTGGTGCGTGCGCTGCGCGGCATCGAGGGTGAACTCTCACGCCAGCGCGTCAGCGCCGCATTGCGGTCCGTGGCGAACCTCGACCTGACCATGGTGGGCACGCGAATCAGCATCGGCGCCAGCATCCGGCACAACCCGAACCGGGCCACCCTGCCGATGAAACTGGAGAACGGCACCTGGCGCATCGCCAGTGCTTTCTGGGTCATCGCGCCCTGACGCGGGCGGCTCGCGTCAGGGTCGCTTACTGGACGACAGCGCTGCGGCGCGAAGCGGCGGCCAGGCGCTGGTACTCGCCTGGTGTCATGGCGTATCGCTGCTTGAAGATGCGGCAGAAGTGGGCGCTGCTCTTGAAGCCCCAGGCAAAGGCGATCTGCGCCGCGGATCGGCCCTCGTTCGCTTCATGCATGAGTGCTGCGTGGCAGTGCTCGAGCCTTGCATTCCAGATCTGCCGCTCCAGGCCGATGGGGTCGTCTTCGAACACCCTGTGCAGGTAGCGCTTGGAACAGCGCAACGCATCGGCGATGCCCTGGATGCTCAGGCCTGGCTCGCAAAGGTGGCCCTGGATGTACTGCCGCACGCGCAGCTTCAGGACAGAGGGCAGGGGAACGGGCTCGCCGATGCGCCGGTAGGTCTCGGCCAGCGTCGAGCCGAGCAGCCCCATTACCGATTCGCTGATCGCCTGGCCCACGCCGTCGGGCAGGCTGGGCAATTGCTCACTGAGCGCACGCAGGTAGGTGCCGAAAACGCCATGCAGGCCGGCCACATTGTCGTGGCCCATCTGGCCGGCCAGCGGGCCGGAAAGCTTCAGGCCTGAAAGGAGCGCGCGCGGCACCTGAGTCACCAGCAGCGTGCAGCGTTCGGGGTTGGTAATTGCGTAAGGAGTGCGAGGGTCGTAAAGGATCCACTGACCAGGCGAAAGCTCCACGCGGCGGTGCTGTTGCTCGACGATGCCGCGTCCGCAGACCTGCAGGACCAGCTTGTAAAACTCGTCGGTCGGGAGCTCCCCGCAAGTGGTGTCGCGCGCAACGTGATGCGCCGGCCCGGTGATGCTGAACATGCGCAGAGCGCCGACGTCGTAGGCATCGAGGGATGCATCGAGCGGTTCGTCGTCCAGGCTCGACACCTTCAGGCGGCCAAAGTACCGTGTGTTGATGCTGCTCCATGCAGCGGCACGCTCGCAGACGAACACGCGGTTTGTTGACCAGTGGCTAGTACGCATGGTGATCTCCAGGATCGCGGACGGGGCAGTCTATGTGAGCGAACGATGGCCCAGTTGCACGGAAATCGCCGCCGCCGCGCGCTTGACGGCGGCGGCCATCGGCGACGACCAGGCGGCGGGCACGTGGTCCTGGTGACCGAGCACGGTGATGACCAGGGCGGGTTCGCCGTCATGGCCGAACACAGGCGCGCTGAACGCGTTCACTCCAGGGATCGGGCGGCCGACAGCGCGCGTGCAGCCATGGCTGGCCAGTTCATCTTGCGCCGGCGCCAGCTTGGCCCGAAGCCCGGCTGCGTTCACGCGCGCCGGTGGGCCGTTGGCAGCCAGCGCATCACCGGCCAGGGCGTCGGCGATGCGCTCGGTTCGCAGCACGCCTGCGAACGCGCGGCCGGTTGCCGTGTTGAAGATCGACATCACGGTGCCGGCGCGCATCGTCACGTGCAGCGGCTGGCGTGCGTCGATCATCCGGATCACCGTGGGCCCGAAATTGCCCCAGATCGCCAGCGCGACCGCCTGCCCGGTTTCGGCGGCGAGCGCCTCGGCGACCGGACCGGCGGTACGCACCGGGTCATATTGATGAAGCGCCGTGAGCCCGAGTTGAAGCGCTGCCGGTCCCAGCGCGTAGCGGCCGGTGGCGTTGTCCTGCTGCACCAGGCCCAGGCGGCCGAAGCTCACCAGGTATGGGTGCGCGCGCGAAGGCGGCAAGGCCGCGCCAGCGGCCAGGTCCTTCAGCAACATCGGCTCCAGGTGACCCGCCAGAGCCAGCAGCAGCCGCCCGCCCACCTCCACCGATTGCACGGCCCGCTGCGATTTGTCCTCGTCATGTGTGTCCATGCTCCATCCTAACAAATTGATTTGACAATGGCAAATTAATGCGGAAACCCTATGCGTACCAAATCCTTTGCCAGCCACGCCGACACGCAGGAGAAGCCGGTCACTTTTGAACAGCTCTCCGAACATGCGTGGGCCTATACGGCCGAGGGAGACCCCAACACCGGCATCGTGATCGGCGACGACGCGGTGCTGGGCCGACACGCAGGCCACGCCAGCGATGGTGGCGGACGTCGTTTGGCGAATCCGCGAGGTGACGGACAAGCCGATCAAGTACGTCGTGCTCACCCACTACCACGCGGTGCGCGTGCTCGGCGCGAGCGCCTACCACTCGCAACAGGTGCTGGCCAGCCAGGACACTTACGACCTGATCGAACGCGGCGAAGCCGACAAGGCCAGCGAAATCGGCCGTTTCCCGCGCCTGTTCCGCGACGTGGAGAGTGTGCCTGCGGGCCGGACATGACACACCATGACCTTCACGGGCAAGATGACGCTGTGTCTGGACAAGCTGGAGGTCCAGCTGCTCCAGCGGGAACGTGGCCAATGTATACGCCAGCGTGCAAGCCGGCGCCGGCAAGGACCTGAAGACCGTCTACCGCGAAACCTACGACAAGCTCAAGGCGGTATGCGGCCACTGGGTGATCTTCGACCACTGCATGCCCTTCGACGTCACGCGCTGCTACGACGAGGCCACCCAGTACCCCGATCCGCGCATCTGGACTGCCGAGCGCGACCAGCAGATGTGGGAAACGCTGGAAGGTTGACGCGCCCGCGCGCCATCCGGTGGTGGTGGTTGGCGCCGGCCCGATGGGCCTGGCGCTGGCCATAGGCGTGGCGAGCGCCCAGCGCATCGCCACCTTGCCCGAGGTGCCGACGCTCGCCGAGCAGGGGCTGACCGGCTTCGAGGCCTACGCATGGCAGGGTCTTTCGGTGCCCGCCGGCACGTCGCCCGAAATGATCGCCAGGCTCAACAAGGCACTTGTCGAGGCCCTCAACTCGACCACAGTCAAGGCACGCTTTCAGGCGCTCGGTGTCGAGGGCCTGCCCGGTACGCCGGCGCAGATGGCCAGCTACGTCAAGAGCGAGCGCGAGCGCTGGGGGCGGTTGATCCGCGACAACGGCATCAAGGTTGACTGAACATACGGAAATAGCTCTGCAGCTCCTGCCCTGATTGCACATCCGGGCCTGGAAATACCAGCCGTTCCAGCCCTTCCGCGCGAAGTTCGAGCGCGCCCCGCGCCAGGCGCATCGGGCCGGGCGAAGTCAGCGAATCGGTGCTGGGCCAAGGCCGTACCCATGGCATAAGAGCCGCAGGCCTCCTCCGTCCCGAAGCCCGGACAGCGACGCAGGCAGCTGGCACAATCGGTTGGCATACATCCGACGGATCTTTTTGTGACCGCCCCCGCCGCCCCCTCCTCACTCGCCGACATGCAGGCGCGCTACGGCCCGCGTTATCGCTGGCTGTTGCTGCTGTCGGTGATGATAGGCACCATGGCCTCGATCATGTCGTCGACCATCGTCAATGTGGCGATTCCCGACATGAGCCAGCATTTCACGCTGGGGCAGGAGCGTGCGCAATGGGTCAGTTCCGGCTTCATGGCGGCCATGACGGTCTCCATGCTCACCACGCCGTGGCTGCTGGCGCGCTATGGCTACCGCCGCACGTACGCCGGCACCATGCTGCTGCTGATGACCGGCGGCATGGTCGGCGGCCTGGCCAACAGCTTTGGCCTGGTGCTGGGTGCACGCGTGGCCGAGGGGCTGGCCGCCGGCATCGTGCAGCCGATTCCGGCCATCATCATCATGCGCGCCTTCGGCCCGCACGAGCAGGGCCGCGCCAGCGGCCTCTTCGGCATGGGCGTGGTGCTGGCCCCGGCCCTGGGGCCCAGCATCGGCGGCATCCTCGTCGACCTGTTTGGCTGGCGCTCGATTTTCTTCATGGTGGTGCCGCTGTGCCTGGTGTCGCTGTGGATGGCCTGGCGCTATGTGCCGGTCACCGCCCCCGGCGGCGTGGCGGCCAACCGCAACGGTGCCATGATTGACTGGCGCGGCCTGCTGCTGGCCGCCGTGGGCACGCTGTGCCTGCTCAACGGCATGGTGGAACTGCACGGCGGCAACCGCCTGGCGGCGCTGGGGCTGCTGGGCGCTGCAACCGCGGCGCTGCTGGTGTTTGTCGGATGGCAGCGACGCATGGGCGCCGCGGGCGGCACGCCGCTGATGAACCTCGCCCTCTTCGGCTACCGCCCCTTCGCCATGGGCAGCATCGTGGCCTTTATTTACGGCACGGCGCTGTTTGGCTCCACCTACCTGCTGCCGGTGTACATGCAGCTGGGCCTGAACCTGTCGGCCTCGCATGTGGGCACCATCCTGTTGCCCGCCGGCCTGGTGCTGGCCGCCACCATCGCCGGCGTGGGCCGGCTGGCCGACCGGCACCCGACCTGGCTGCTGGTCAGCATCGGCCTGGCCCTGCTGGCCGCGTCGTTCGCGCTGATGCTGAGCGTGACCCTGGCGTCGGCGCTGTGGCTGCTGATGCTCTGGGCGACGCTGGGCCGCATCGGGCTGGGCTTCATCCTGCCCTCGCTGAACCTCGGCTCGCTGCGGCCCCTGCATGAACACCTGCTGTCCCAAGGCGCCAGCGCCATCAATTTCCTGCGCATGCTGGGCGGTGCGATCGGCGTGAGCCTGTGCGGCATTGTGTTGGAGTCGCGCCTCGCCGCGCATGGCGATTCACTGGCCAACCCCGTCGGCAGCGCCGCGCGGCTGGCGGCCTTTAACGAGGCGTTTTTGATGCTGGCCGCCCTGTGCGCGCTGGCCATGGTGGCGGCCTGGCAGCTGAGGACGCCGGCGCCCGTGCCTGCGTCCTTGCCCGAACCCTCGAAGGCGGACTGACCATGTGCCAATTGCTGGGCATGAACTGCAACGCGCCGACGGACGTGACCTTCAGCTTTCGTGGTTTTGCGCAGCGCGGCGGGCACACCGACCAACACACCGACGGCTGGGGCATTGCCTTTTTTGAAGGCTCGGGCCGTGCAGACAGTGACAAGGGCCTGCGCCATTTCGTCGACCACCAGCCGGCCTGCGAGTCGCCGGTGGCCGACCTGATTCGCCGCTACCCGATCAAAAGCCGCAACGTCATCTCGCACATCCGCAAGGCCACGCAGGGCCGCGTGGCGCTGGAAAACTGCCATCCCTTTGTGCGCGAGTTATGGGGCCGCTACTGGGTGTTTGCGCACAATGGCGACCTGAAAGATTTCGCGCCGCGGCTGCATGGCAGTTTCCGGCCTGTCGGCACCACCGACAGCGAGCGGGCTTTTTGCTGGATCATGCAGGAGCTGGCCAAATCCCACGCCGGCGTCCCCAGCGTGCAGGAGCTGAGCATCACGCTGCGCGAACTGGCGGCGCAGATTGCACCCCACGGCACCTTCAATTTTTTGATGAGCAACGGGCAGGCGCTGTGGGCCCATGCATCGACCAGCCTGTACTACGTGGAGCGCCGCCACCCGTTTACCCATGCCACCCTGAGCGACGAAGACGTGAGTGTCAACTTTGCCGAGCAAACCAGCCCGAGCGACCGGGTGGCCGTGGTCGTCACGGCGCCGCTCACCACCAACGAAAACTGGACGGCTTTTGCCCCCGGTGAACTCAAGGTGTTCGAGAACGGGGCCCTGGTGAACGCCTGAGCAGCGCTGGCGGCGCCTTGCCTGTCAGTTCTTCAGCGCCTGCTCCAGGGCATCGATGAACATCGCTGCGACATCAAAGCCGGTCTGGTCGGCGATTTCCTGGAAGCAGGTGGGACTGGTGACGTTGATTTCGGTCACGTAGTCGCCAATCACGTCCACACCGGCCAGCAACAGGCCGCGCGCAGCGAGCACCGGGCCCAACGCCTCGGCAATTTCGAAGTCGCGCGTTGACAGGGGCTGTGCCACCCCCAGGCCGCCGGCGGCCAGATTGCCGCGCACCTCGCTGCCTTGCGGGATGCGCGCCAGACTGAAGGGCACCGGCTTGCCGCCAATCACCAGCACACGCTTGTCGCCCTTGGCAATCTCCGGCAGGAACTTCTGCACCATCACGCTCTGCGCGCCGTTTTTGTTCAGCGTCTCGGTGATGCTGCCCAGGTTCAGGCCGTCTTCCTTCACGCGGAAGATGCCCATGCCGCCCATGCCGTCAAGCGGCTTGAGGATGATGTCCTTGTGTTCGGCGTGAAAGCGCTTGATGTCGGCTGCGCTGCGCGTGACCAGCGTCGGCCCGCTGAACTGCGCGAACTCCAGAATGGCGAGCTTTTCAGGGTGGTCGCGCAGGGCACGCGGCTTGTTGAAGACGTTCGCCCCCTCGCGCTCGGCCTGCTCCAGCAGGTGCGTGCTGTAGAAATATTCGCTGTCAAACGGCGGGTCCTTGCGCATCACCACGGCATCAAAACCTGCCACAGCCACGCGCCCGTCGGGCCGCGCCGCGTCTTGCGCAAACCAGTCATCGGCGTCGCCCGTCAGCGTGATGTTATGCACCTGGGCTGTGACCCTGGCACCGGTTTGCCAGCTCATGTCCTGCGGCTCGCACGCGCTGATGCGGTGCCCGCGGCGCTGCGCTTCCCGCATCATGGCAAACGTGGTGTCTTTGTAGATCTTGAAAGATGCCAGCGGATCGGCAACAAAAAGTAGGTTCATGGCGTGGAGGTGGTCAGTGAATCGGCTGCCGGCCGCGGCAGGGGCGGATGGCGCTGTTGCCCGTATTGTTGTACAAACAGCGCCATCGCGCCGGCGACCCCGCCCGACAGCGTCACGAGAAATGTGATAAGCGCGGCTTCACGATGGGACTCGTCCCGGACCGCGGCCGCCAGGCCGGCAATGGCCGCCACCAATTCCTTGGGAAAGGCGGTCAGCAAACCGGTGACGGCCGCGAGGTTGAGGTCTTTGAAGAATTGCATCCCTGGAATTCTGAATACGACCGCAAGCAGCGATTTTATTTATAGCGACATCAACAAGCGCTCAACAATCACATGGGCGTAATGGCGCGCCACTTCTTTCACAAAGCGCGGGAAATCGACGTGGGCGCTGTCGTCTGCGCGATCCGAGATCGTGCGCACTGCGGCAAACGGCACACCATAGTCATGGCAAACCTGTGCCACGGCGGCACCTTCCATTTCCACTGCCAGCACATCGTGGCCGGCAGCGGCCAGCGCCGCGCGCAGTGCGCCGGATTCCTCGGCGCCGGAGACAAACCGGTCACCGCTGGCCAGCAGGCCCCGGTGGACGCGGGCACCCGGAAATGCCTGGCTGGCGTGGCCACTCGCCAGCGCCGCGCAGGCGGCATCGAACAGCAGGGCCGTCAAGGCGGGATCACCTTCGAAACGGGCTTTGCCGTACAGCGGCACTTCGTAACGCGGAAAGAGCGGCGAGGCATCCAGGTCGTGCTGGACAAAATCGGTGGCCACCACGACATCGCCCACCTGGACGCCAGCACCCAGGCCACCCGCCACGCCGGTAAACACGATACGGCTGACCCCGAAGCGCTCGATCAGCGCCGTGGCGGTGGTGGCCGCGGCGACCTTGCCGATTTTTGACAGGGCCAACACCACCGGCCGGCCATGCAGGTCGCCCAGCCAGAAGTCACGGCCCGCATGCGTCAGTTTGTGCGGCTGCTGCAGCAGCTCCATGAGGCCGTGCTGCTCCTCAAGAAGGGCGCTGAGGATGGCAATCGGTGCTGCGGCAGGACGGGCGGTGGGTGGCATGGGCAGATTTTGCACACAAAGGCCGGGGCAAGACGGCGCGGACATAAAAAAGGGGCGACTTTCGCCGCCCCCTAGAAAACCTTTGCAGGCTCTAAACCATGTTTGCCATGTTTGCGCAGCTCACTTTTTGTCGCGCAGCTCGCGGCGAAGAATTTTGCCAACCGGCGTCTTGGGCAGGTCGGTCCGGAACTCAACCACCTTGGGCTGCTTGTAGCCCGTGAGGTTGGCCTTGCAGTATTCGCGCACCTGGGCTTCCGTCAGCTCGGGGTTTTTCTTGACGATCACCAGCTTGACGGCTTCACCCGACTTGTCGTCAGCCACCCCCACGCAGGCGCATTCCATCACGCCCTCGAGCTTGGCCACCACGTCCTCGATCTCGTTGGGATAGACATTGAAACCGCTCACCAGGATCATGTCCTTCTTGCGGTCAACGATCTTGAAGAAACCGTTTTCGTCGAGCACGCCGATGTCGCCGGATTTGAAATAACCATCGGGGGTCATGACCTTGGCGGTCTCGTCGGGACGCTGCCAGTAACCCGCCATGACCTGCGGACCCTTGATGGCGATCTCGCCGGGCTGGCCGGGCGGCACTTCATTGCCGTCGTCATCGAGCAGCTTGAACCAGGTGCCGGGAATGGGCACGCCAATGGTGCCGGTAAAGGCCTTGCTGTTGGTCGGATTGCAGCTGGCCGATGGCGAGGTTTCGGACAGGCCGTAACCTTCGCAGATGGGGCAACCGGTTTTTTCCAGCCACAGCTTGGCCACCGCGCTTTGCACGGCCATGCCGCCGCCCAGCGAGACTTTCAGGTGCGACCAGTCCACGGTATTGAAGTCCGGGTGGTTGGCCAGGCCGTTGAACAGCGTGTTGACCGCGGGAAAGCTGTTGACCTTGTGCTTGGAAAGCTCCTTGAGCACGGCCGGCAGATCGCGCGGATTCGGGATCAGGATGTTTTTGCCGCCGGTGCGCATGCCCAGCATCATGTTCACCGTGAAAGCAAAGATGTGATAAAGCGGCAGCGCGCAGACATAGGTGGGCTGCTCGCCCGCGGGCAGGCTGGCCATGGCCGGGCCATTCCAGGCTTCGGACTGCAGCACGTTGGCAATCACGTTGCGGTGCAGCAGCACCGCACCTTTGGAAACGCCGGTGGTGCCGCCGGTGTACTGCAGCACCGCCACATCGTCGGGCTTGATGTCGGGGCGCTTGAGCGTGCCGCGCGTCCCCTGGGCCACTGCGTCGTTAAAGCGCACGGCACCCGGCAGATTGAAGGCAGGCACCATCTTCTTGACATTGCGCACCACATAGTTGACCAGCGCACCCTTGGCCAGGCCCAGCTGGTCGCCCATGGCGCACAGCACCACATGCTTGACAGGCGTGGTGGCGATGCACTGCTCGAGCACATGGGCGAAGTTCTCGATGATGACGATGGCCTTGGCGCCGGAGTCCTTGAGCTGGTGCTCCAGCTCGCGCGGCGTGTAGAGGGGGTTGACATTGACCACCACGTAGCCGGCGCGCAGGATGGCGGCCACAGCAACCGGATACTGCGGCACATTGGGCATCATGATGGCGATGCGGTCACCCTTGGCAAGGCCCAGTCCCTGCAAATAAGCACCGAAGGCGAGGGAGAGACTGTTCGTCTGGGTAAAGGTGATGTCCTTGCCCATGAAGCTGTAAGCCACACGGCTGCCATACTTCTGAAAGCTTTCCTCCATCAAGGCCACCAGCGACGGGTATTGCGAACTGTCAATGTCCGCAGGCACGCCCGCCGGGTAGGCTTTGAGCCACGGGCGATCAAGGGTCGCTGCATTCATGCTTGTCTTCTCCATCACGGTTGTCTGTGCCACGAATTCTCATGGCCCGCCCTCTTCGTGGCTATTGCGTTTTCCCTAGGAAACCGGAGAAATCAGAAGGGGAAGCCCTCTAATCCGGGGGCCTTGGCGCCCTTCATCCAGCAGGTGCGAAGGAGGAACCCCTCGCTGTCCGGAGCCGGCATGGATGGCCCCCGTGTGGCCACAATCCGTTTTTTATTCGCCCGTTTTTTTTCTCGTCCGTTTGCTGGCCTGTTTACTCAATCGCCTTACCCATGTCCTCAATCACCTTCTTGGCGTCACCAAACACCATCATGGTTTTGTCCATGTAGAACAACTCGTTGTCCAGGCCAGCGTAGCCGGCAGCCATGGAGCGCTTGTTGACGATGACGGTCTTGGCCCGGTACGCCTCGAGGATAGGCATGCCGTAGATCGGGCTGCCCTTGGTGAGCGCGGCCGGATTCACCACGTCGTTGGCACCCAGAATGATCGCCACGTCGGCCTGCCCAAACTCACCGTTGATGTCTTCCATCTCGAACACCTGGTCGTAGGGCACCTCGGCCTCGGCCAGCAGCACGTTCATGTGGCCCGGCATGCGGCCGGCCACCGGGTGAATGGCGTACTTCACGTTGACGCCCTTGTGAATGAGTTTTTCGGCCAGCTCGTTCACCGCATGCTGCGCGCGCGCCACCGCCAGCCCGTAGCCGGGAACGATGATCACGGTTTCGGCGTTGCCCAGGATGTAGGCGGCGTCATCGGCCGAGCCGGACTTGACCGGGCGCTGCTCTTTGGCGCCGGCCACGGCAGTGCCCGCCTCGCCGCCGAAGCCACCCAGGATCACGTTGAAGAAGGAGCGGTTCATCGCCTTGCACATGATGTACGAGAGAATCGCACCCGACGAGCCGACCAGCGAGCCGGCAATGATCAGCATCGAGTTGTTCAGGGAAAAACCGATGCCGGCCGCGGCCCAGCCCGAATAGCTGTTGAGCATGGACACCACCACCGGCATGTCGGCGCCGCCGATGGGGATGATGATGAGCACGCCCATCACGAAGCTCAGCGCCAGCATCGCGAAAAAGGCTGGCCAGCTGCCCGTGAACATGAACACCAGCCCCAGGCCGATGGTCAGCAGGCCCAGCACCAGGTTGAGCTTGTGCTGGCCGGCAAACTGCACCGGCGCGCCCTGGAACAGGCGGAACTTGTAAGTGCCCGAGAGTTTGCCGAAGGCGATCACCGAGCCGCTGAAGGTGATGGCGCCAATGGCCGCGCCGAGGAACAGCTCCAGCCGGTTGCCGGTGGGGATGGGGCTGCCTTTGGCCGCGATGCCAAAGGCGTAGGGCTCGGCGACGGCGGCCACGGCGATGAAGACCGCGGCCAGGCCGATCATGCTGTGGAAGAAGGCGACCAGCTCGGGCATCTTGGTCATTTCGACCGTCTTGGCGCGCCAGGCGCCATAACCCCCGCCGACCACCAGGCCCACCAGGACATAAGCCATGCCCAGGGCCTTGCCGCCCGAGATTTCGACGATCAGCGCCGCCGTGGTCAGCATGGCAATGGCCATGCCCACCATGCCGAACAGGTTGCCGCGGATGGAGCTGGTGGGGTGCGACAGGCCCTTGAGTGCCTGAATGAAGCAAACAGAGGCCACCAGGTACAGCAGCGTGACGAGGTTCATGCTCATTTGGCGGCTCCTTCGGCGGGCGCGACCACTTTCTTTTCTTTCTTGCGGAACATCTCCAGCATCCGGCGCGTCACCAGAAAGCCGCCGAAGATGTTGACGGCCGCCAGCGCCACGGCCAGCACGCCCATGGTTTTGCCCAGCGGCGTTTCGGTCAGTGCAGCGGCCAGCATGGCGCCGACGATCACGATCGCCGAAATGGCATTGGTGACGGCCATCAGCGGCGTGTGCAGGGCGGGTGTCACGGTCCAGACCACGTGGTAACCCACGTAGATGGCCAGGACAAAAATAATCAGGTTGATGATGGTGGGTGACACTGCATCCATGGTCTTCTCCGTGAGGTGGCGGTACCGGGCTTGAGACTGGTGTGGCCCGGCTGGCCCGATTGATCCCGAAATGGTTTTGTTTCTTGCTGGCGTTGCCGCCAGAGCCTACTTGCGCTTGACTTCACCGCCCTGCGTCATCAGGCAGGCCGCCACGATGTCGTCTTCCAGGTCGACATTCAGAGCCCCCTCTTTCGTGATGATGAGCTTGAGGAAGTCGATCAGGTTGCGGGCGTAGAGCGCGCTGGCGTCGGCCGCCACGAGTGCCGGCACATTGGTCTGGCCGATCAGCGTCACGCCGTGCTTGATGACGGTCCGGCCGGGCTCGGTCAGCGGGCAGTTGCCGCCCTGCGGCGCCGCCAGATCAACAATCACGCTGCCGGGCTTCATGGCTTTCACCATCTCTTCGGTCACCAGCACGGGGGCGGGGCGGCCCGGAATCAGGGCGGTGGTGATGACCACATCGGCCTGGGCCACGCGTTTGGCCACTTCGGCCTTTTGCCGCTCCAGCCAGCTGGGCGGCATGGGTTTGGCATAGCCGCCCACGCCGACGGCGGCCTCGCGCTCCTCGTCGGTTTCATAGGGAACGTCGATGAATTTGGCGCCGAGGGATTCGACCTGCTCCTTGACGCTGGGGCGCACGTCGCTGGCCTCGATCACGGCGCCCAGGCGCTTGGCCGTGGCAATGGCCTGCAGCCCGGCGACACCAACACCCAGGATCACCACGCGCGCCGCCTTGACCGTGCCGGCCGCGGTCATCAGCATGGGGAAAAACCGCTGGTACTGTTCAGCGGCCATCATCACGGCCTTGTAGCCGGCAATGTTGGCCTGCGAAGACAGCACGTCCATGCTTTGGGCCCGGCTGGTGCGCGGCGCTGCTTCCAGGGCAAAGGAGGTCAGCCCCGCGGCGGCCAGCCGCTGCAGGCCGGTCGCATCAAAGGGGTTGAGCATGCCGACCAACACGCCGCCGGCCTTGGCATGCGCCATTTCGCCGTCCACCGGGCAGCGCACCTTGAGCACGATGTCAGCCGCATAGGCACCCGCGGCGTCGGTGATCTCGACCCCCACCGCCGTGTAGGCATCGTCTGGCACGCTGGCTGCGACGCCGGCGCCGGACTGGACGCGAACGGTGTGCCCCTGAGCCTTGAGCTTTTTGGCCGTTTCCGGCGTGATGGCAACGCGTGTCTCTCCGGCCGTGATTTCGGCAGGTACCCCAATCAGCATGGGTCTCTCCTCAGTGGATTAGTTTTTTTGGCGCGATTTACTTCAGCTCACCCAGGAGCCTGACAGGGAATTTAAACCTGTCGGCAAGCTTACATGAGATTTCTGAATTTTTTGCCCGGGCAGTCTACAGTTTTTTGATGCGGGCACGCCACACCCCCACCCACTCCGCCCCGCCCATCTCGCACACCTCCACGCGGGCGCAGGCCCGGCAACAGCCCGGCCCACGCGTTGGAGAGAACTGGTTTGACGGCCAGGACAGGCAAGACAAGCAGGACATGCGGCCTGCGGAACGCCGCAGGCCACAGCCAGGCCGCCAGCGCCGCCTACTTCGCGGTCGGCATCACAAACTCTGCGCCCTTGCCAATGCTCTCGGGCCAGCGCTGCATGATGGACTTTTGCTTGGTGTAAAAGCGCACGCCCTCTTCCCCGTAGGCATGCATGTCGCCAAACAGGCTTTTCTTCCAGCCGCCAAAACCGTGCCAGGCCATGGGGACCGGAATCGGCACGTTGATGCCCACCATGCCGACCTGGATGCGCCGGCTGAACTCGCGCGCCACGTGGCCGTCGCGGGTAAAGCAGCTCACGCCGTTGCCAAACTCATGGGCGTTGATCAGGTTGACTGCCTCGGCAAAATCCTTCACGCGCACGCAGCCCAGCACCGGGCCGAAGATTTCTTCCTTGTAGATGCGCATGTCGGGGGTCACATGGTCAAACAGCGTGCCGCCCATCCAGAAGCCCTGGTCACATCCAGGCCCCGCACTGGCGCCGGTGAAGGTGCGTCCGTCCACCAGCAGTTTCGCGCCTTCCTTGACACCCTGGTCGATGTAGCCGGTGATGCGCTGGTGCGCCGCGGCCGTGACGATGGGGCCCATTTCCGCATCAAGGTTCACCCCATTCTTGACGACCAGTGTTTTGGCGCGCGCCTGCAGCATGGGAATGAGCTTGTCGGCCACGTTGCCCACCAGCACCGCCACGGAAATCGCCATGCAGCGCTCACCGGCCGAGCCATAGCCCGCGCCGATCAGCGCGTCCACCGCCTGCTCCAGGTCCGCATCCGGCATCACCACCATGTGGTTCTTGGCGCCGCCCAGGGCCTGCACGCGTTTGCCGTGCCGGGCGCCGGTTTCATAGATGTAGTTGGCAATCGGCGTCGAGCCGACGAAAGACACGGCCTTGACATCGGGGTGCACCAGCAGCGCATCGACCGCCTCCTTGTCGCCCTGCACCACGTTGAACACCCCGTCAGGCAATCCCGCCTGCTTGAGCAGCTCCGCCATGAAGAGGCTGGGGCTGGGGTCGATCGGGCTGGGCTTGAGGATGAAGCTGTTGCCGGCGGCAATGGCCACCGGGAACATCCACATGGGCACCATCACGGGGAAGTTGAACGGCGTGATGCCGGCCACCACACCCAGCGGCTGGCGCAGCGTCCAGTTGTCGATGCCGGTGGAGACCTGGTCGGTGAAGTCGCCTTTCAGGAGCTGCGGGATGCCGCAGGCGAATTCCACGATGTCGATACCGCGCGAGACTTCGCCCTGGGCATCGGTGAACACCTTGCCGTGCTCGGCGGTGATCATGTGGGCCAGCTTGTCCTTGTTCGCGTTGAGCAACTCAAGAAACCGGAACATGACGCGGGCGCGGCGTATCGGCGGCGTGTCGGCCCAGGCGGGAAAGGCAGCCTGCGCGGCGGCGACCACCGTGTCCACGTCCACCGGGCTGGCCAGCGCCACGTGGCCCGACACGGCACCCGTGGCGGGGTTGAAGACTTCCTGGCTGCGGCCGGACGCACCCGCGGTGATGCGTCCGTTGAGGTAGTGGCCGATCGCTTGCGGAGCGCTTGCTGAAGGAGATAAAGACATGTGCAATCCTTTGAGGCCTGATTCGGCCAAGTCTGGGCGTTGATGGGAGGCTTGAACGAAGTCTAAGACTCTCCGCCCGATTTGATAATGCCCTGTTTACTGATTACATTGTTCATATTTCTGAACAATGTCAATCAATGGAGCCTCGCCATGTCATCTGACCAGCTCTCCCCGCTTGTGGCCGACCTTCACCTCCTGACGGTCTTGGCGGCCACCCGCAGCTTCACCGAGGCGGCACGCCGCCTGGGCGTCTCCAAGGCCTCGGCCAGCACGCGCATCAGCGAGCTGGAGCGCGCCGCCGGCGTCTCGCTGGTGCGCCGGACCACGCGCTCCGTCGGCCTGACCGAGGCGGGCCAGCAACTGGTCAATGAAATGCAGCCGGCGTTCAACCGGATCAGCGAGAGCTATACGGCGGTCCGGGACCTCGTCGGTACGCCGCGCGGACTGATCCGGGTCACCGCACCGGTGGCGCTGGGGCGCCAGCACCTCGCGCCCTGCGTCGCCGCCTTCCTGAAACGCTTTCCCGACATTCACATCGAGCTGGAGCTGACCGACCGCTTTGTGAACCTGGCCAACGAAGGCTTTGACCTGGCCATCCGGCACACCAATGCGCCGCCCGAAACCCATGTGGCCTGGGTGCTGTGCGAAACGCGCTCGTTCCTGCTCGCCAGCCCCGACTACCTGTCGCGGCGGGGCACGCCGTCGCACCCGTCCGAGCTGACCTCGCACGACTGCCTGCTGTACCTGGGCGGCAGCCATGCCGGCAGCTGGACGTTTGTGCGCAACACCAAACGAAAATCGGACGAACGGGTGGGCGTGACCATTACCGGCACGCTCAAGGCGAACAACAGTGAAGTGCTGCGGGACGCCCTACTGGCCGGCCTGGGCATAGGCCTGCTGCCCGACTTCAGCCTGCCGGAAGGATGTGCCCCCACGCTTTTCACCTCGTGTAATACGCTGCCCCCCGAGGGGGCTGCGCTTGCTCGGGGCGGCCCAGCGCGGCGCGCGGCCCGCGAAAAACATCCGGCGCTGGTGCAGGTGCTGCCCGACTGGCAGGCGCAGGGATTCTTTGGCGAACGCATTTATGCCCTGCGGCCCTGGTCGCCGCAGGTGCCGAAGGCCGTCCAGTGCTTTGTCGAACACCTGCGCCAGAGTTTTGCCCAGGGGTTTGCCGGCGTGGCGGGTGGCCAGCCTCCGGCCAGAAGCTGATCCGGAGCAGCTTGCCGGCCAGGGGTTCACCGCGGCGGGACGGGAACACGGGGGGTACGGGGGGCACGGATAATCGCCCCATGAACAAACGATGGAAACCCAGCGTCACGGTCGCTGCGGTGATTGAACGCGATTTCGGCGGCGTCCGGAAATTCCTGCTCGTGGAAGAGCAGACCCGGGACGGCCTGAGGCTGAACAATCCTGCGGGCCACCTGGATCCCGGGGAGAGCCCCGAGCAGGCCTGCGCCCGCGAAACCCTGGAAGAGACCGCCTTTCATTTCAAGCCCACGGCCATCGTCGGCATCTACCTTTCGCGCTTTGAGCAGGCCGCGGCCGGACGCGTCACGCCGCTGGACATCACCTACCTGCGCTTTGCGTTTTGCGGAGAACTGGGCGAACACGTGCCCGGCCAAGCACTGGACGAAGGCATTGTGCGCACGGTATGGCTCACCGCCGACGAGATCAGGGCCTGCACCCACCTGCACCGCAGCCCCCTGCTGCTGACCTGCATGGAAGACTATCTGGCCGGAAGGCGTTACCCGCTGGACATCGTCACCACGGACCCTTCAGTTTTGCTAGAAAATCCATAGCTACCCACGCTCGTTTTATCGGAGTTCAAGGGCGATTATTTTCCTCATCCCGGCGCGTCCGATACGCCCGCAAGACAGCTAGGACAGTCGGAACAGCCGGGACAGCAAGCCGATGCGCTCAGCGCCGTGCCTTGAGCGCGGCGCGCAGGTAGTCGTGAAACATGCTCGCCGGCGCGCGCAGGGCCGCACCGCGGCGGGTGGCCAGGCCCAACACCCGGGACACCGACGGCCGGCGCAGTGCGACGCCGACCAGCGCCGGATGCGTGGGCGGCAGCGCCAGGCGCGGCACCACGGCCAGGCCCAGCCCCGCCTCCACCATGCCCAGCAGCGTGGCGATATGGCTGACTTCAAAGCGGTAGGACGGGTTGACGCCGGCCTTGGCCAGCGCATCGTCCAGCAACTGGCGGTTGCCGCTGGAGCGCGCCACCGCAATCAGCCGCTCGCTCTCCAGCTCCGCCCAGGCCAGGGTCTTGCGCGTCGCCAGCGGGTGCTCGCGGCACAAAGCCTGCACGAAAGAGTCGGTATGTAGGGGGTCAAACTTCACGCCGGGCACCGGGCTGCCCATGAAGCTGACCACCATCACCACCGTCCATGCGCGGTGATTGGTGCACGCGACGCACCAATATATTCAAAAAATGCAATTTACAACGCAGCACCACTTGCGAACAATGCGCCTGTCATCAAAGCCCTTGTGCGTGCTCGCCGTAGTGGCAATGCAATTGGCGACACCCTTCACCTGAAACGGCGGGAGCATCGGGCCCAGCCATACAAAGGAAACCAGATGTTGAAACCAATCACCGCTTTTAAATGCCGGTGGCCCGAAGACCCGCCATGCTGAACCGAAAAATACCCTGCGTCCTGATGCGTGCCGGGACCTCGCGCGGCCCCTTCTTTTTGCGGGAATGGCTGCCCGAGGGCGATGAAGCCCGCGACCAGGCCCTGATTGGCGCGATAGGCGCATCGGACCCGTTGCAGCTCGACGGTTTGGGGGGCGGCAGCACGCTCAACAGCAAGGTCGCCATCGTGTCACGCTCCAGCCAGCCCGGTTGCGATCTGGACTACCTGTTTGCCCAGGTTGGCGTCGGTCACCAGTCGGTAGACACCCGGCCCAACTGCGGCAACATGTTGTCCGGCGTCGCCCCGTTTGCCATTGAGCAGGGCTTGATCCCGGCGCAGAACGGCCACACCACGGCACGGATTTTCAACGTCAATACGGGTGCCCGCATAGACGTCACCGTCTGCACGCCCGGCGGACGGGTCAGTTACGAAGGCGATGCCCGCATTGATGGCGTGGCCGGGACCGCCGCCCCGATTTTATTGAACTTTCTGGACGCCTGGGGCGCGGTCACCGGAAAGCTGTTCCCGACCGGGCAGCGCATTGATGTAATCGATGGCCTGGAACTCACCTGCATTGACGCTGCCATGCCCCTGATGATCCTGCGTGCCAGTGACTTGGGCCTGACGGGGCGCGAGCGGCCTGCACAGCTGGATGCCAATACGGCGCTGATGGAGCGGATCGAGACACTGCGCTGCATTGCCGGCGCCCGCATGGGCCTGGGCGATGTGTCGGGCAGCGTGATTCCGAAGCCGGTGCTGGTCAGCGCCGGCGATGGCCCGCTCAGCATCACCTCGCGCTACTTCACACCTCGGCGCTGCCATGCGTCGCATGCCGTCACCGGTGCTATCGGCGTGGCAACCGCCTTCGCCTTGCCCGGCACCGTCGCCAGCGGCATGACCAGGCCGCCTGGCAAACACCCGCTGACGGTGTTGCACCCGGCCGGGCAAATTGACATTGAAGTCGAGCTGGAAGGCCAGGGGCAGCACGCCACGATACAGCGTGCCGCGCTGGTGCGTACCGCCCGGAAAATCATGCAGGGCGAGTTGCACCTGCCCGACTATGTGTTCCCCAGGTCCAGCCCGGAGCCCACAGCGAGCACCGAGGTGGCCAGGCCATTCCCCAGCAAAGACATCCTCATCATCGTGCCCACCAGCGCCGGCGGCGGCAACGACACCATGGCCCGCACGCTGACGCGCAAACTCGGCCCCTTGCTTGGCCAGGCCGTGACGGTGGACAACCGCGCCGGGGCCAATGGCAGCATTGCCAGCGAATATGTGGCGCATGCCCAGCCCGACGGCCATACCCTGATGTTTGGCTACATTGCCACCCACGGCATCAACCCGGCATTGCAGGCGCTGCGCTACGACCCCGTGGCCGACTTTTCGCCGGTCGGCCTGGTCGGCTATTCGCCCACGTTACTGGTCGTCCATGCCAACCTTCCGGCGCATAGCGTGGCGGAGTTGGTCGCCCTGATTCAGGCCCAGCCCGACCGCTTCAGCTATGCCTCGGCCGGCGAAGGCACGGCACCGCATCTGGCCGCCGAACTGTTCAAGCTCCACACCGGCGCCATGCTGCACGGCATGGCCTATCCCGGCGCTGCCCCGGCCATTGCCGACACGGTACGCGGCAACGCCCAGCTGATGTTCCCCAGCCTTTTTACCGCCCAGCCTTATTTGCGCAGCGGCAAGCTCAGGGCGCTGGCGGTGGCTGGACCGGCGCGCCTGCCCGGCCTGCCCGATGTGCCGACCCTGGCCGAGGCGGGTGTGACGAAAATCGAGTTGACCCAGTGGTACGCCCTGTTTGCGCCTGCCAAAACACCGCCGGCAGTCGTCACGCACCTGAACCAAGCCCTTAACACCGTGTTGCAGGACCCGGAAATCATCGCCCGCTTTGGGGCCGACGGAGCGCATGTGCAGACCAGCACCCCGGCAGCGCTGCAGCAACTGCTGATTGCCGAGCGGCAAAAGTGGCAACAGGTGGTGCAACTGGTGGGCCTTCGGGCCGAGACACCGCTGGCCGAGTAGCCCGCCGACAGACCCACCCGGGCATGCACTGCCCTGACCACTGAAGTTTGAATGATTTGAAAGATACCAGGAGACAAACCATGAAACCCGCCAAGCTCCTCAAATTGCTGTACATCCAGGTGCTGATCGGCCTGCTGCTCGGCATCACCGTAGGCCACTATTGGCCAGAGTTGGGCGCGGCACTCAAGCCGCTGGGCGACGGCTTCGTCAAGCTCGTCAAAATGATGATCGCGCCGATCGTCTTTTGCACCATCGTCAGCGGCATCACATCGCTGGGCGAATCAAAAGAGATCGGCAAGACCCTGCTCAAGTCCATGGGCCTGTTTTACGTGCTGACCATACTGGCGCTGCTCACCGGACTCGCTGCCGTATTCATGCTGCAGCCCGGCGCCGGCATGCACATCGACGCCAAAACGCTGGACGCGACCGTGGCCGCCAGATTCAGCAAAGGTGCACCGATGGGCTTTGTTGACTTCGTGCTGCACATCATTCCTGCCTCCTTCTTCGGCGCCTTCGCCGAGGGCGAAGTGTTGCCGGTGCTGTTGCTCGCGGTGCTGTGCGGCTTCGGCCTGACGCACATCGGCCGCGCGGGGAGAGTCGTGCTCGACGGCATTGACAGCTTCGCGCACATGCTTTTCGCCGCATTCGGCCTGATCATGCGCGTGGCCCCACTGGGTGCATTCGGTGCCATGGCCTTCACGGTCGGACGCTATGGCATCAAGTCGATCGGCTCGCTGGGGCTGTTGATCGGCACCTTCTACGTCGCCTGCATCTTTTTTGTCGTCGTGGTGCTCGGTTTGCTGGCCCACACCCATGGATTCAAGCTGTGGCAGCTGATGCGCTACATCCGCGAGGAACTGCTGGTGGTACTCGGCACTTCATCCAGCGAGCCGGTGCTGCCGCGGCTGCTGATGAAGCTTGAGCGCCTGGGTTGCAAAAAAGGCGTGGTCGGCCTCGTGCTGCCAACCGGTTACTCCTTCAACCTCGACGGCACCGCCATCTACCTTACGCTGGCATCCATGTTCATTGCACAGGCCTGCGACATCCACCTTTCGTGGGGACAGATTGCCGGGATGCTGGGCCTGATGCTGCTGACCTCCAAGGGTGCCGCCGGCGTCACGGGCAGCGGCTTCGTCGCGCTGGTGGCCACACTCACCGTGATGCCCGACCTGCCGGTGGCGGGTGTCGCGCTCATTATTGGCATCGACCGCTTCATGTCGGAGGCACGGGCGCTCACCAGCACCATCAGCAATGCGGTCGCGTGCATCGTGGTTGCGAAATGGGAGCGTGCCTGTAACAACGACGTGCTGTTGCATGAACTGGCGCAAGGGTATGCAGAGGTGGAGGAGCAGCAGGAAGGACCCGTCCCGCTACCCGGTGGTGTAACACAGTCCTAGCATTCAAGCCGGATCGACGGCGGCCGATTTACGGGTCTTCAATGCTGTACGCAGATGCTGGCGAAACATCTCCGCCGCGGGCCGCAGGCTGACGCCATGGCGCGTCAACAGCCCCACCCTGCGCACAGTCTGTGGCTGGCGCAGGGGCACGCCCACCAGGGTGGGATGCGTGGCAGCCAGCGCCATGCGGGGCACAGCCGCCAAACCCAGACCAGCCTCCACCATGCCGAGCAAGGTCGCGACGTGGCTGACCTCGAACGCGAAGCTCGGGTTCAAACCGGCCTTGGTCAGTGAATCGTCCAGCAACTGGCGGTTGCCACTGCTGCGGGCCACAGCAATCAGGCTCTCCGTCTCCACGTCGACCCAGTTCACAAATTTACGCCTGGCCAGCCGGTGTTTGCGCGGCATCGCCAACACAAACGGGTCGTTGTGAATGGACTCGAATGCAATCTCCGGTACCAGTGTGTTCATGAAGCCAATGCCAAAGTCAGATTCGCCCGACAGCACGCTTTGCAGCACCTGGTTCATCGTCTCATCCACCACCCGCACACGGATGCCGGGATAGTGCTGGGCAAAACTGTTCACCACCGTCGGTAAAAAATACAAGGCAGCCGACGGCACGCAGGCTACCGTCACGCGCCCACCCCGGTGGGTGGCGATGTCGGCAATACCGAGCACGGCCGACTCCAGGTCGTCCAGCGCGGTGCGGGCGCGCTCCAGGAAAACACGGCCCAGGGGCGTCAGCTCAACCTCGCGCGTGGTGCGGTTGAACAGGCGGGCGCCCAGGATGGTCTCGAGTTTGTCGATGCGCCGGCTCAACGCCGGGGCCGACAGATTGATGTGATCCGCTGCAGCGCGAAAGCTGCCTCGATCCGCCACGGCGACAAAAGCCTGCAATTGCTGCAAATCAAAATTAATGCGCGCCATGCAGCAATCGTAGCAAAAATTGCAATTTACATGCAAGCAGGATATCCGGATGATCAAGTCCACAGCACGGGTCAGCCTCTTGATCCGAAGCCAACCCACAGGAGACTCCCATGCCGCATCCATACGCCGCCCGGCCGCTCTCATTGACGCCTTCCAGGCAATCAATGCCCTTCACGCCCTGGTTGACCGGGCTTTCCATGGCGCTGCTCGCCACGGCTTGCGGCCAGGTGTTGGCACAAGCCTGGCCCGAAAAAACCGTCACCATTGTGGTGCCCACCGCTGCCGGTGGCGCCAACGACGCGATGGCGCGCATCATCGGACAAGGCCTCAGCACGCGGCTTGGAAAGGCTGTCATTGTTGAGAACAAGGCCGGCGCCAATGGCGCCATTGCCAGCGAGTTCGTGGCGCGCGCCGCGCCCGATGGCTATACCATCATGTTCGGCTATATCGCCACCCACGGCATCAACCCGGCGCTGCAAAAACTCAAGTACGACCCGGTGACCGATTTCGAGCCCATCGGCATGGTGGCGGCCTCCCCCACCGTGCTGGTTGTCAACAACGCCGTGCCCGCAAAAAATGCGAAGGAACTGGTACAACTGATCAAGGCCAAGCCGGGCAGCTTCAGTTATGCCTCGGCCGGCAACGGCACCGCGCCCCACATTGCCGGTGAGCTGTTCAAACTGTCTGCCGGGCTGGACGTGGTGAGCGTTCCTTACAAAGGCTCTGCGCCTGCGGTTGTGGACACCATTGCGGGCAACACGCAGTTCATGTTCCCCAGCCTGTTCACGGCCTACCCGCAAGTCAAGGGCGGCAAACTCAAGGCGCTGGGTATTGCCGGCGACAAGCGCTCGGCCGTATTGCCCGATGTGCCCACGCTGGCCGAACAAGGCATAGCCAACGTTAGCATGTCACAGTGGTACGCCATGTTCGCACCCGCAAAAACGCCCAAGGCCGTGATCGACCGGCTCAACCGCGAAATGAACAGTGTGCTGGCCGACAAGGCGGTGCAGAAAAAAATCGAGGACCAGGGCGCAGAAGTCGAAACCGGCACACCCGAGCAGTTGAAAACCCTGGTACAGAAAGAAGTCACGCGCTGGAAAGGTGTTGTCGCCACAGCCAAGATCAAAGTCGAATAAACGGCAGCTCAGGAAAGTCACTTAAGGAATTTTCATGACCTTGCAAAACTGGATTGGCCGCAGCGAAACGGTGGAAGACATCGCCACCGCCACACCTTACGCAGCGCTGTCCGCCACGCTGGACTGGCCCACTGCGTCCGGCTCACTTCGCCCAGCGCCCGGCACGCCGCTGCCCAGCCTGTGGCACTGGCTGTACTTTCTGCCCATCTATCCGCAGTCGGAAATCGGGGCGGATGGTCATGCCAAACGTGGTGGCTTTCTGCCACCCGTTCCACTGCCGCGCCGCATGTGGGCGGGCAGCGACTTTGAGTTTCATGAGCCGCTGCTGGTTGGCGACACGCTGACCCGCACGTCCACCATTGCCGACGTAAAGGAAAAGTCGGGCCGCACGGGCAACCTGATTTTTGTGCGCGTGCGTCACGAGATCCGTCGCAATGGGGCGGCGGCCGTGGCGCTGACCGAGCACCACAATATCGTCTACCGCGCTGCGCCGACCCCCGACGACGTGCCACCGCCGCCGCAGGCCGCACCGCTTGTGTCCGCCTGGGAGCGGCGCATCGTGCCCGACGACGTGCTGCTGTTTCGCTACTCGGCGCTGACCTTCAACGGCCACCGCATCCACTATGACCGCAAGTATGTCACCGAGGTCGAAGGCTATCCGGGCCTGATCGTGCACGGGCCCCTGATCGCCACGCTGCTGATGGATTTGCTGCGCCGCCAGCAGCCGCAGGCGAAGGTGCTGCGCTTTGAGTTCAAAGCCGTACGTCCGACCTTTGACATCCACCCTTTTTCTGTCCACGGCCAACCGTCAACTGATGGCAAAACCGTGCGTCTGTGGGCCCGCGACCATGAAGGCTGGCTCACGATGGATGCCACCGCAACACTCGCCTAAATCAAGACTGGTCAGACACTCCTTATGCAACCACTCAAAGGCATTACCGTCGTCACACTGGAGCACGCGATTGCGGCCCCATTCGCCACGCGCCAGCTGGCCGACCTCGGCGCACGCGTCATCAAGATTGAGCGCCCCGGCGTGGGCGACTTTGCGCGCGGTTACGACGAGCGCGTGCGCGGCCTGGCCTCGCATTTCGTCTGGACCAACCGCTCCAAGGAAAGCCTCACGCTCGATGTGAAGCATGACGAGGCGCAAAAAATCCTGCTGCGCCTGATCCGGGAAGAAGCTGACGTGGTGGTGCAAAACCTGGCGCCCGGCGCCGCGGCACGGCTGGGCCTGTCCTACGAAGCGCTGTCCCAACTCAAGCCCGGCATCATCGTCTGCGACATCTCGGGCTATGGCGGCGATGGGCCCTACCGCGACAAAAAGGCCTACGACCTGTTGATCCAAAGCGAAGCGGGCTTTGTGTCTGTCACCGGAACGCCGGACACCCCTGCCAAGGCCGGTCCCTCGATCGCCGACATTGCGGCAGGCATGTACGCCTACACCAACATTCTGGCGGCGCTGATGCACCGCCAGCAAACCGGCGAGGGCCAGCGCATCGACGTGTCCATGCTCGAATCTCTCACCGAGTGGATGAACTACCCGCTGTACTACGCCTTTGAGGGCGCGGCCCCGCCACCACGCACCGGCGCCAGCCATGCCACCATCTACCCCTATGGCCCCTTTCCGGCCGGTGATGACAAGACGGTGATGCTGGGTCTGCAAAACGAGCGCGAGTGGAAAGTGTTTTGCGAAAAGGTCTTGTTGCAGCCCGCGCTGGCCAGCGACGAACGCTTCTCAGGCAACGCCAAGCGCAGCGCAGAGCGAGCCGTGCTCTCTGCCTTGATCAGCGAAGCCTTTTCAAAACTCACGGCCGAGCAGGTGGCGCAACGGCTGGAGCAGGCCGGCATTGCCAACGCGCAGGTCAACACCATGAGCGAGGTCTGGGCGCACCCGCAACTCAAGGCGCGGGGGCGCTGGCGTGAGGTGGCAACACCCGCCGGACCCATCCCTGCCCTGCTGCCGCCGGGCTCATGGCAACACGGCGCGCCACGCATGGATGCCGTGCCCGCGCTGGGCCAGCACACCGATGCGATCCTGGGCCACCATGGTTACAGCGCAGAGCGCATTGCCGGGCTTCGCGCCGAAGGTGTCGTGTGACTATGCCTGCCTACGAAGCCCTGACCTACCTATTCGTGCCCGGCAACCGGCCCGAGCGCTTCGCCAAGGCGCTGGCCTCGGGCGCGGACCGCATCATCATCGACCTGGAAGACGCTGTAGCGCCCGAATGCAAAGCGGCGGCTCGCACCGCGATTGGGGAATGGATGGCTGCAAGCGATGCACCGCGCGAGCGGGTGCTGATACGCATCAATGATGCTGCCACCCCCTGGCATGCCGACGATCTAACGCTGGTCAGCACGGTGCGAGCGCTTTGCGTGATGTTGCCGAAATGCGAAACACCCAATCAGGTCGCTGCGGTGCTGGCCTGTTTACCCAAGGATGCAACCGTGCTGCCGCTGATTGAAACCGCACGCGGCGTGGTGGCCTTGCATGAGATTGCCGCAGCGCCCGGCGTGACGCGGCTGGCCTTTGGGTCACTGGATTACATGGCGGACCTGGATATTCCCGCAGGCAGCCTGGCACTCCAGTTCGCTGCCGCACAAATTGCCATCGCCTCGCGCGCTGCAGGCATTGGATCGCCCGTAGCCGGCGTCACGCCTGATCTCGACGCCACGCGCGTGGCCACCGACATGGCGAACGCTCGCACTTTGGGGTTCGGCGCCAAGATGTGCATTCACCCTTCGCAAGTGGCTGTGGTGCGTACCGCCCTCGCGCCCAGTGCCCAGGAACTGGCCTGGGCGCAGCGTGTACTGCAAGCCTGGAATACGTCTGGCGGCGGCGCAATACAGGTGGACGGCAAAATGGTGGACCGCCCAATCGTCCTGAAAGCTGAGCGCATCGTTGCACAAGCAGCCCGAACGAATTAAGTCCAGGCCCCCAAAAAGCATCAATCCAAACGGAGAACCCCATGCCCGCAAGCATCATTGATTCCAGAATTTTCGGCGACATGTTCAGCGACGCCAAAATGCGCCAGGTCTGGTCTGACGAAAACCGCACCGCCAAGTACCTCGACATCGAACGTGCGCTCGCCAAGGTGCAGGGCGAGCTCGGCATCATCCCGCGCGAGGCCGCTGAAGAGATCGTGAAGCACTGCGAACTCAGCCAGATTGACTGGGCCCAGCTGAAAGCCAAGACCGAGCAGATCGGCTACCCCATCATCGCGGTGGTCAACCAGATCAATGCCAATTGCAGGGACAAGCTGGGCGAATACTGCCACTGGGGTGCCACGACGCAGGACATCACCGACACGGCCGCCGTGCTGCAAATCCGCGAGGGCCTGGCACTGGTCGAGGAAGACCTGAAAGACATCTCGGCGGCCCTCGCCAACCTGGCCCGCACGCACCGCAACACGCCCGTCATCGGCCGCAGCAACCTGCAGCAGGCGACGCCCATCACCTTTGGCTACAAAATGGCCAGCATCCTGGCGGGCATTGAACGCCATCGCGAACGCCTGCAGCAGCTCAAGCCCCGCGTGTTGGTCGGTGAGTTTGGCGGTGCGTCGGGAACCCTGTCCTCGCTGGAAAAAGGCGCGATGGAAACCCAGGCCGGGCTGATGAAGGAGCTGGGCCTGGGCCAGCCACTGATTTCATGGCACACGGTGCGCGACAACTTCGCCGAAGTCGGCACCTTCCTCGGGCTGGTCGGCGGCTCGCTCGGCAAGATCGCGATGGACGTCAAGCTGATGATGCAGACGGAAGTGGCCGAGGTCTACGAGCCCTTTGCGCCGGGGCGCGGCTCATCGTCCACCATGCCGCAAAAGCGCAACCCGATCTCCTGCCTCTACATCCACGCCAACATCTCGGTCGTGCGCCAGCTGGCCGCCTCCCTGATGGATGCCATGGTGGCCGACCACGAGCGCTCGACCGGCCCGTGGGAAATCGAATGGGTCGCGATGCCGGAAATTTTCTGCCTGATGTCCGGCGCGCTGAAGCAGGCGAAGTTCATCCTCGCGGGCCTGGAAGTGGATGCGGCCCAGATGCGGCACAACATCGACCTCACGCACGGGCTGGTCATGTCCGAGGCCGTCATGATGGGACTGGGCCCCTACATCGGCCGCGAATATGCCCATGACCTGGTCTATGACATCTGCCGCGCGGCGCTGAAGGAAAAGCGTCCGCTGATCGACCTGCTGGCCGAGCATCCGGAAATCAACAAGCATGTGACGCGCGAGCAACTGGCTTCGTTCTGCGACCCGATGAACAACCTGGGCCAGGCGGGGGTCATGGTGGACCGGGTGCTGGCCAGCCTCAAATCCTGAACGGGGCTGAACAGCCCACCCCCAAAAACCGCACACCAGCCCGGCCTTCGGACCCCGGGGATAATCACGCCCATGGGCGAAGTATCTACAACGAAACAACGGGTGGTGGTGGGTTTGAGCGGCGGCGTGGACTCCGCGGTGACGGCTTACCTGCTCAAAAAGCAGGGCCATGAGGTCATCGGCATCTTCATGAAAAACTGGGAAGATGACGACGACAGCGAGTACTGCTCCTCCAACATCGACTTCGTGGACGCCGCGGCCGTGGCCGATGTGATCGGCATCGAGATCGAGCATGTCAATTTCGCCGCCGACTACAAGGACCGGGTGTTCGCCGAGTTCCTGCGCGAGTACCAGGCCGGCCGCACGCCCAACCCCGACATCCTGTGCAACGCCGAGATCAAGTTCAAGGCCTTCCTGGACCACGCGATGCGCCTGGGCGCCGAGAAGATCGCCACGGGTCACTACGCCAGGGTTCGCAGAAATGAAAGCACCGGACTGCACGAACTGCTCAAAGGCCTGGATCCGGCCAAGGATCAGAGCTACTTTTTGCACCGTTTGAACCAGGCACAGCTTTCCAAAACGCTGTTTCCCGTGGGCGAGTTGCACAAGACGGAAGTGCGGCGCATTGCCGACGAGATCGGTCTGCCGAACGCGAAGAAAAAAGATTCGACCGGCATCTGCTTCATCGGCGAACGACCCTTCCGCGAATTCCTGAACCGCTACATCGCCAAGGCGCCCGGCGCTATCAAAAATGACAGGGGCCGCGTGCTGGGCGAGCATGTGGGCCTGTCTTTTTACACCCTGGGCCAGCGCCAGGGCCTGGGCATAGGCGGTGTGAAGGCCAGAGGCGCAGAACTCAAGGCCGCCCAGGCGCGCGGGCAGCGCGGCGTCGGTGAACATGAGCCCTGGTTTGTCGCCCGCAAGGACCTGGAGAGCAACACCTTGTGGGTGGTGCAGGGCCACGATCATCCATGGCTGCAGTCCACGACCCTGAGCGCCCAGGACTGCAGCTGGGTGGCAGGCACCGCGCCGGCACCGGGCCTCATGGCCGCCAAGACCCGTTATCGGCAGGTGGACGCCACCTGCGAGCTGCGCGGCGCAACGACGGCGCATTGCGAACTGGCATTCACCGAGCCCCAATGGGCCGTGACGCCGGGGCAGTCGGCCGTGCTCTACCAGGGCGATGTCTGCCTGGGCGGCGGCGTGATCACGACCAGCAACGTGCAGAACACCGCGCCGGGCCGGTCAACGCCGGAACTCTTGATCAAATAACGCGCCTGGCCCGATTAACCGCTCAGCGCCCCGCTATGGCTATATCGCGGTTTACTGCTCGTCAGCCCACCAGGCTTCCCCGAATTGCCCCTGCAGCCAGGCCACGAAGCCGCTGACCTTGGTGGGCACCAGCTGCGGTGAGGGATAGACCGCATGGATCTCCTGCTGGGGCAGCGTCCAGTCCGTCAGCAGCGGCATCAACACGCCGCTGCGGATGGATTTGTGCGCCACATACCGGGGCAGGGCTGCCACGCCCATGCCGCCCCGCGCCGCCGCCAGCAGCGCCGACAGGTTGTTGGAGCGCAGCGGGCCCTTGACCGGCACCGGCAGCGTCAGCCCGTCGGTGCCCGTGAAGTGCCAGCGGGCATCGCCCTGCACGGTGCTGTAGATCAGGGCCTCGTGGGCCGCCAGGTCCGCCGGAACCGAAGGCTCGCCACGCTTTTCAAGGTACTCGGGCGACGCGACCAGCACCCACGGATTGCCCCCCAGATAACGGGCGCCCAGCGTTGAATCGGCCAGCGGCCCCATGCGGATGGCGACGTCGATGCCCTGCTCGACCAGGTCGACATAGCGGTCCTCGAAATTGAGCTCGATCTGCAGCTGGGGATGCAGCTTCATGAAGCGCATCACCAGCGGCACCAGCACGCGCCGGCCGAAGGCGACCGACGTGCTGATGCGCAAGCCGCCCTGCACCTGCGACTGCAGCAGGGCGGCCACCGTCTCGGCCTCCTCGATGTGGTGCGCGATCAGCTTGCATTTTTCATAGTACAGCGCGCCAATTTCGGTGGGCGTCACGCCGTGCGTCGAGCGGTGCAACAGGCGGGAACCCAGCTGTTTTTCCAGCTGGGCCACGAGCTTGGTGGCCGACGGCTGCCCGATGCCCACGTCGGCCGCGGCCTTGCTGAAAGAGCCGAGGTCCACCACGCGGATGAAAAGTTGAATGGCTTGAATCCGGTCCATGGCCTGAAGTAGACCACGACCAGGCCCTGCTCGGGAGACTTTATTCCATTCTGGAATAACCGTAATGCATGCCTTGGGGCTTCCGCGCAAGCGGCAGGCGGGCGACCATCAAGCCAGTTCAAAGCCACCCCAAGGAGACTCTCAATGGCAAAAATGAAGGCTGCAATGGCCGCCGTGCTCGTGATGGAAAAAGAAGGCGTGACCCAGGCCTTTGGCGTGCCGGGCGCGGCCATCAACCCGCTGTACGCCGCGCTGCGCGAGCGCCAGTCGATTACCCACATCCTGGCGCGTCACGTGGAAGGCGCCTCCCACATGGCCGAGGGCTACACCCGCGCCAAGGCCGGCAACATTGGCGTGTGCATAGGCACCAGCGGTCCGGCCGGCACCGACATGATCACCGGGCTCTACTCGGCCATTGCCGACAGCATTCCGATCTTGTGCATCACCGGCCAGGCGCCGCGGGCGCGGCTCTACAAGGAAGACTTTCAGGCCGTGGACATCGAATCGATTTCCAAGCCGGTGACCAAGTGGAGCGTGACGGTGCGCGAGCCGGCCCAGGTGCCGCGCGCCTTCCAGCAGGCCTTTCACCTGATGCGTTCGGGCCGGCCCGGCCCGGTGCTGATTGACCTGCCGTTCGACGTGCAGATGGGCGAAATCGAATTCGACATCGATACCTATGAGCCGCTGCCGGTCTACAAGCCGGCCGCCAGCCGCAAGCAGATCGAAAAGGCGCTGGACATGCTGGCCGCCGCCTCCAAGCCGCTGATCGTCGCCGGTGGCGGCATCATCAATGCCGATGCGACCGACCTGCTGGTCGAGTTCGCCGAGCTGACCGGCGTGCCGGTGATTCCCACGCTGATGGGCTGGGGCAGCATTCCCGACGACCATCCGCTGATGGCGGGCATGTGCGGCCTGCAGACCAGCCACCGCTACGGCAACGCCACCATGCTGGCCAGTGACTTCGTGTTCGGCATCGGCAACCGCTGGGCCAACCGCCACACCGGCTCGCCCGAGGTGTATTGCAAGGGCCGCACCTTTGTCCACGTCGACATCGAGCCGACGCAGATCGGCCGCGTGTTCAACCCCGACTTCGGCATCGTCAGCGATGCCAAGGCCGCGTTGACGCTGCTGGTGGAGGTGGCCCGCGAGCGCAAGGCCGCCAAGCGGCTGCGGGACTATAGCGACTGGGCCGCACGCTGCGCCGAGCGCAAGAAACTGATGCACCGCAAGTCGCACTTCACCGAGACACCGATCAAGCCGATGCGGGTGTACGAGGAGATGAACAAGGTGTTTCCGCGCGACACGATTTATGTGACGACCATCGGCCTGTCGCAAATTGCCGGCGCGCAATTCCTCAACGTCTACGGGCCGCGCCAGTGGATCAACTGCGGCCAGGCCGGCCCGCTGGGCTGGACGATTCCGGCCGCGCTGGGCGTGGTGGCGGCTGACCCGACGCGCACGGTAGTGGGCCTGTCAGGCGACTACGACTTCCAGTTCCTGATGGAAGAGCTGGCCGTCGGTGCGCAGTTCAACCTGCCTTATGTACAGGTGCTGGTGAACAACAGCTACCTGGGCCTGATTCGCCAGAGCCAGCGCGGCTTCGACATGGACTACTGCGTGCAGCTGGCCTTTGAAAACCAGAACGTGCCGGCAGGCGAAGGCGATTTGCGCAGCTACGGCGTCGATCACCAGGCCGTCGTGCAAGGCCTGGGCTGCAAATCCCTGCGCGTCACGGACCCCGAGAAAATTGAATCGGCGATGGTCGAGGCCCAGGCCATGGCGCGCAAATACCGGGTGCCGGTGGTGGTGGAAGTGATCCTGGAAAAAGTCACCAACATTGCGATGGGCACCGAAATCGACAAGGTCAACGAGTTTGAAGACATTGACTGCCGCCATCCCAAGGGCCGCGAGGGCCTGGAGCTGGCCGGCCTGCTGGAGTAATGCCGCGGCAACGCAGTTTTCAACGACCCATACCCACCCATAGACAAGACATGCCAAGATTTTCTGCCAACCTCAGCATGCTCTTCACCGAGCATGCGTTCCTCGACCGCTTTGAGCCTGCTGCGAAAGCCGGCTTCAAGGCCGTGGAGTTTCTTTTCCCCTATGCCTTCAGCATCGAAGACATCAAGTCCAGGCTGGACCGCCACGGCCTGAAGCTGGTGCTGCACAACCTGCCGGCCGGCAACTGGGAGGCCGGCGAGCGCGGCATCGCCTGCCATCCGGATCGCGTCGAGGAGTTTCGCGCCGGCGTGGCACAGGCCATCACCTATGCCCAGGCCCTGGGCGTGCGCCAGCTCAACTGCCTGGCGGGCAAGGCGCCCGCGGGTGTCGACAACGCGCTGCTGCGGAAAACCTTTGTGGACAACCTGCGCCATGCGGCGGGCGCGCTGAAGAAGGCGGGTCTCAAGCTGCTGATAGAGCCGATCAATACCTTTGACATCCCGGGCTTTTACCTGAACCGCACGGCGCAGGCGCTCGAAATACTGGACGAAGTGCGGGCCGACAACGCCTTCGTGCAATACGACATCTACCACGCACAGCGCATGGAGGGCGAACTGGCAGCGACCATGCAAAAGCATTTGCCGCGCATTGGCCACATCCAGCTGGCCGACAACCCGGGCCGCAACGAGCCGGGCACGGGCGAGATCAATTACGCCTTTCTGTTCGCCCACCTGGACCGCATCGGCTACGACGGCTGGATTGGCTGCGAATACAAGCCTGCGGGCACCACGGAAGCGGGCCTCGGCTGGCGCGAACGCCTGGCCGCCTGACCTCCATTTTTTTGACAAGTTTTCGACAAGGACTTTTTGATGACTTCCCAACCCCTGAAAATCGGTTTTATCGGCCTCGGCATCATGGGCGCGCCCATGGCGGGCCACCTGATCAGCGCAGGCCACCAGCTGTTTGTGTTCTCGCAGGCCAAACTGCCCGCCAGCATTGCCAACAGCAACGCCACCCAGTGCCTGAACGCCCGCGGCGTGGCCGAGCGCGCCGACGTCATCATCATCATGGTGCCCGACACGCCCGATGTGGAAGCCGTGCTGTTCGGCGAGACAGGCGTGGCCAGCGGGCTCGCCATGCCCACCCCCTCATCGGGCGCCGCACGCAAAACCGTGGTGGACATGAGTTCCATCTCGCCGATTGCGACCAAAACCTTTGCGCAAAAGATCAACGCGCTGGGCTGCGATTACCTCGATGCGCCGGTCTCGGGCGGCGAAGTCGGCGCCAAGAATGCCACACTCTCCATCATGGTGGGCGGCGACGAGGCGGTGTTCGGGCGCATCAAGCCGCTGTTTGACCTCATGGGCAAAAACATCACCTTGGTGGGCGGCAACGGCGATGGCCAGACCGCCAAGGTCGCCAACCAGATCATCGTCGCGCTCAACATCGAGGCCGTGGCCGAAGCGCTGCTGTTTGCCGCCCGCGCCGGTGCCGATCCGGCGCGTGTGCGCCAGGCCCTGATGGGCGGTTTCGCCTCGTCAAAAATCCTGGAAGTGCATGGCGAACGCATGGTCAAACGCACGTTTGACCCCGGCTTTCGCATTGAGCTGCACCAGAAGGATTTGAACCTGGCCCTGTCCAGCGCCCGCGCGCTTGGCGTCTCGCTGCCCAACACCGCCACGGCCCAGGAACTCTTCAATTCCTGCGTGGCCCACGGCGGCAAAGCCTGGGACCATTCGGCCATGGTTCGCGCACTGGAGAAGCTGGCCAACTTCGAGATCGGGCAAAAGGCGGAATGATGGGGCGGGCCGCGCAGGAAGCCGTCAACTGGATGGCATCTTGCGCCCCGGCAATGACGTTCCCCAACCGCTACTCGCTACTCACTACTGACTACTAACCACTGACTATTGCTTCAGATACCAGGCCGCTCTCAAAGCGCCGTCTCGACATAAGTGTAGATGTAGTTGGAGCCGCCGTTGACGCTGCCCAGCAGGCGTGACGCGCCAAAAATGCCGGAGCGGTGCGACACCCCGAAACCGATATAGGTATCTTTCAGCGTGCGCGAGCCCAGCAGGTCGCCCAGGCTCACATCAATTGTCGGGTCCAGATAGTTGAGCAGGCGCGAAGCCGTTTTCCCGGCAGCGGCCTGGCTGGAGGCCTCGATATAAGGCGCCCGTTGCGCCGCGGACAGGCCCACGCCGAACCCCAGGCGTGTCTTGACCCGGTCGCTCCACGGAAAGCCGGAGTAGACGGCTTTCATGAAGAGGTCCAGTTGCGCCCCATTGGCCTGCAGTCCGCGTTCGTTGTGCTGCGTCAGGCCCACATAGCCGACAAAATCAAGCGGCCAGCCATTGACGTTGCGGATGAAGGGTTTGCCGACCTGAATGCCGGCAATGCTGGTCGCGTTGTTGCTGGCCGTTGACAGGCAGCGTGCCGTGAGGATCTTGACCAGGTGGCAGCCGTCTTCCGTTGATTTGCCATAGAGCAGCTTGAAGTACGTGGGCGAGCCGTCTTCGGCCCACTCACGCTTGTGGCCGCCGAAGTCATAGGCTGCGCCTACATAGACAGCGGGCAGCACGCTTTTCTGCACAATGGGGCTGTCCTTCGCCTTGCGGCTCAGCACCGTGGCGGACACGCCAGCCAGCAGGCGCCAGCGTTCCGATACATCGTAAGAGCCATACAAGCCCATCGAGGTGTTGATGCCGGCACCCGGCGAATAGGCTGGGCGGTCGGGCGTGGCCTCACTGGCTCGCACACCGTAGTAATAGTTGTTGAGCTTGGCATCACGCAGCGCCAAGGTCACGCTGGGGCGCAGCATCCAGGGCCCGGAGCGCCAGTCATAGGTGTAGCCCAGGCGAAACTCGCTTCCCTTGGAGGTGTTGCCGATGTCATGCAGCAACTCGGCCTGAAGCGTGCCCCAGGGCTGGCGATAGCGGTAAGACAGGCCGCCGTCCAGGCCGGAGTCACGGGTCGCCATGCCGGCCAGCCCGGCGGGCAGCCGATTCGCCGGGAAGCCCTCCAGGCGCTGCTCCACAAACAGGTCCAGCCGCTGCTCACTGCCGTTGAGCATTTTCACGCCGACCCGGTTGGCATGCAGAAACAGCCGCTCGCCCTCGTACAGATAAAGCGGCAACAAGTCGTAGCGGGTGCCGCCGTCCCGGTAGGGCGAGCGTTCGACGCGGGTGACGAGGCCGAGTCCGGCACTGCCGGGGGTCGACAGGATATTCGTCAGCGGCTCCAGGTCAGGGGCCGCACGGGCGGGCACCATGGCCGACAAACCAGCCACCACCAAAGCCGTGCCCCAAAAAATGCGCGAAAGTAAGATGCTTTTCATCGTTGATCTTGTTTTTGAAGATTTTTGATGCCCAAGCTTCAAAGCAGCAAGCCGACCCTGACTGACCCTGACTGACCTTGACTGACCTTGAAATTCATTGCCTACATGCTATCGGCGAACAATCCCGGCGGCGCGCCGCGCTTGTAAGGAAACGCGCCATCCATGCCCAGGCCCGCATCCCGCATTACCCCGCTGCGTGGCCGGCCCTGACCCGCTCAGCCTGTCAGGCTCGCAAAATAGCCGGGTTCAGCTATTTATTCAATAGCGCCCCAGTATCAAAAAAGCCCGCCAAAGCGGGCTTTTAGAGGATTCTCAAGGCCGGTGCTGATGCATCAAAACGGAATGTCGTCATCCATATCGTCGAAGCCGCTGGCCGCCTTGGTCGGCGCGGGAGCCTGCCGCGGCGCTGCAGCGGGTGCCCGGGCTGCGGGGCGGGCCGGTGGTGCCTCATAGCCGCCGCCATCGTCCCCCCCGGGGCCGCCCATGCCCTGGCGGCTGCCCAGCATTTGCATCTGGTCGGCACGGATTTCGGTGGTGTACTTTTCCTGGCCGTCCTTGTCGGTCCATTTGCGCGTGCGCAGTGAACCCTCGACGTAAACCTGCGAGCCCTTGCGCAGGTACTGGCCGACAATTTCGGCGAGACGGCCGTTGAACACCACGCGGTGCCATTCGGTGGCCTCTTTCATTTCACCGGACTGCTTGTCCTTCCACTTGTCGGTGGTGGCGATGGTGACGTTGGCCACCTGGTCGCCGCTGGGAAAGCTGCGCATTTCGGGGTCGCGCCCCAGATTGCCGACGATGATGACTTTGTTGACGGATGCCATGACGTGTTCTCCTGATCTATCTGTCAGAGTTTAACTGGCTGGCCCGCCAGCGGGCCAGCGCTGCCTGAAACCGCCGCGGCACGGCGCCCCGGCGCCTGCATCGGCCAGGCGACCAGCAGCCACAGCAGCATCAGGCCGCCGCACAGCAGGAAAAGCCCCTGGGCCCCGTGTGTCTTGGTCACCCAGCCGCCCACCGCGCCGCCGGCAAAAAAGCCCAGAGACTGCAGCGTGTTGTAGACGCCCAGCGCCGCACCGCGCGCATGCGCTGGCGCCACGCGTGAGGCCATGCTGGGCTGGCTGGCTTCCAGCACGTTGAAGCCGCAAAAAAACAGGAACAGCAGCAGGGCGAGCCAGCTGAGGCTGTGCGCCTCCGGCGCGGTGTGGGACGCCGCCCAGAGCAGCCCCAGCTGCACCACAAAAATCAGTCCCACGGCCCCCAGAAACACCGCACGCAGATAGCCCCGCCTTTCCAGCGGAAAGAGCGTCATGCCCATCACGCCGAACGAAGCCAGCACAGCCGGCAAATAGACCTGCCAGTGCTGGCTTTTGTCCAGTCCGGCGGCAACCAGCAGCGCAGGAATGGCCACCCACATGGCCAGTTGCACCGCATGCAGGACGAACACCCCGAAATCCAGCCGCAGCAGCGCGGTGTCTTTCAACACCTCCTCCACGCTGCCGCGCGGCCGGTTGACGTGGTCCACCGGCTCGGGCGGCACCCACCACAGGACGACGGCAATGCCGCCCAGCGCCAGCGCGCCCGTCAGGGCAAACAGGCCGTGCAGCCCGATGTAATCTGCCAGCAACGGCGCGATCACCAGCGACAGGGCAAACATCAGGGCAATGCTGGCGCCGACCAGCGCCATGGCCTTGGTGCGCACTTCGTCACGGGTGGCATCCGCCAGCAAGGCCGTGACCGCGGCCGAAATCGCCCCTGCGCCCTGCAGCGAGCGGCCGGCAATCAGCCAGTTCAGGTCTGGCGCCCAGGCGGCCACAAAGCTGCCCAGGGCAAATAGCAGCAGCCCGGCAATGATCACCCGCTTGCGGCCCCACCAGTCGGACGCGATGCCAAACGGAATTTGCAGCACGCCCTGAGTCAGGCCGTAAATGCCCATGGCCATCCCGACGCGCGCAGGGTCATCGCCGCCGGGATATCTGGCAGCTTCCAGGGCAAACACCGGCAGCACCAGAAAGAGGCCCAGCATGCGCAGGGCGAAAATCGAGGCCAGCGATGCGCTGGCGCGTCGCTCGGTAGCGGTCATCGGGATCGACAAAGAGACAGAAGACACGGCAAAAGGGCTAAAAAAGGACGGAAAAGGACGAAAGGAAGAGAAAAAGGGCTAATCAACCGGTCAAAGCCCGCGAAACGGGCTCCGCAGCGCGGTGCGAAGCCGTCTATTGTGCTCGAAACGGCTCTTCGGTCTATGATGGAGAGTTTTGCGGCCCACCCTTGTGAATTCTCCTGACGATAGCAAATACCTTGCCAGCGTGCTCGCCGCCCAGCGCATCAGCATTCGCGGGGCGCGCACGCACAACCTCAAGAACATCGACCTCGATATTCCGCGCAACCAGCTGGTGGTGATCACCGGGCTGAGCGGGTCGGGCAAGTCCTCGCTCGCCTTTGACACCCTGTATGCCGAGGGCCAGCGCCGTTATGTGGAAAGCCTGTCCACCTACGCGCGGCAGTTTTTGCAGCTCATGGACAAGCCCGATGTGGACATGATCGAGGGCCTGTCGCCGGCGATTTCCATCGAGCAGAAAGCCACCTCGCACAACCCGCGCTCGACCGTGGGCACGGTGACGGAAATCCACGACTACCTGCGCCTGCTGTTTGCGCGCGCCGGCACGCCCTATTGCCCCGAGCACGACCTGCCGCTGCAGGCGCAAAGCGTCAGCGAAATGGTTGACGCCGTGCTGGCCCTGCCCGAAGACACCCGGCTGATGATCCTGGCGCCCGTGGCGCGTGAACGCAAGGGCGAGTTTGTCGAGGTGTTTGCCGACATGCAGGCCCAGGGCTATGTGCGCTTTCGCGTCGACGGCACGGCCTATGAATTTGACGACCTACCCAAACTCAAGAAGGCCGAGAAGCACAACATCGATGTGGTGATTGACCGCGTCAAGGTGCGCAGCGACATGCAGCAGCGGCTGGCCGAAAGCTTTGAAGCGGCGCTGCGCCTGGCCGACGGCAAGGCGATTGCACTCGAAATGGACACGGAGAAGGAACACCTGTTCAGCGCCAAATTCTCCTGCCCGGCTTGCAGCTACTCGCTCAGCGAGATGGAGCCGCGGCTGTTCTCCTTCAACTCGCCCGTGGGGGCCTGCCCGAATTGCGACGGCCTCGGTCACCGGGAGTTTTTCGACCCGGCCCGCGTGGTGGCCTTTCCCTCCCTGAGCCTGGCCAGCGGCGCCGTCAAGGGCTGGGACCGGCGCAACGGCTATTACTTCTCCATGCTGGAGAGCCTGGCCCGGCATTACCAGTTTGACATTGACACGGCCTTTGAAGACCTGCCCGCCAACGTTCAGCAGGTGGTGCTGCGCGGCTCCGGAGAAGAAGAGATCAAGTTCAGCTACGTGATGGACTCGGGCAATTCCGCAGGCAAGAAAGTCAGCAAGAAGCATCCGTTCGAAGGCGTGATCACCAACTTTGAACGCCGCTACCGCGAGACCGACTCTGCCGCTGTGCGCGAAGAACTGTCGCGCTACCGCGGGGTGCAGCCTTGCCCCGACTGCGAGGGTACGCGCCTGCGCACCGAAGCCCGCCACGTCTACCTGGTCGGCGCGCCGGACGAGGGCGCCGATGCCTCGGCACGCGGCAACCGCAAAGCCATCTACGAAATCAGCCAGACCACCCTGCGCGAAAGTTTTGACTACTTCAACCTGCTGAAGATGCAGGGCGCCAAGGCCGAAATTGCCGCCAAGGTGGTGCGCGAGATCGGCCTGCGCCTGAAATTCCTCAACGACGTGGGACTGAATTACCTGAGCCTGGACCGCAGCGCCGAAACCCTGTCGGGCGGTGAATCGCAGCGCATCCGGCTGGCCTCGCAGATCGGCTCGGGACTGACCGGCGTGATGTATGTGCTCGACGAACCCAGCATCGGCCTGCACCAGCGCGACAACGACCGCCTGATCGGCACGCTCAAGCACCTGCGTGACATCGGCAACAGCGTGCTGGTGGTCGAGCATGACGAAGACATGATCCGCGCGGCCGACCATGTGATCGACATGGGGCCGGGCGCCGGCATCCACGGCGGGCGCGTGATGGCGCAGGGCACGTTTGAAGAGGTCAAGGCCCACCCGGACTCGCTGACCGGCCAATACCTGGCCCAGATCCTGAAGATTGCCGTGCCCACGCGCCGCACACCCTGGCTGCCCACCGTGAAGGCCGTCGAAGCCGCCGAGAAAAAAAAGGTCTCGCGCTTTCCGCAAAGCCCCGCCGCAGAGCGCCGCGCCGCACGCGAAGCCATGCACCAGGCCACGCTGGGCGACATGCAGGCCCTGCGCGTGATCAACGCCACGGGCCACAACCTGAAAGGCGTGAGCGTCGAGTTTCCGGTGGGCCTGCTCACTTGCGTCACCGGCGTCTCGGGTTCTGGCAAGTCCACGCTGGTCAACGACACGCTGTACGCAGCCGTGGCGCGCACGCTGTACCGCGCGCATGAAGAGCCGGCGGCCCACGACGCCATTGAGGGCATCGAGCATTTCGACAAGGTCATCAACGTCGACCAGTCACCGATTGGCCGCACGCCGCGCAGCAATCCGGCCACCTACACCGGCCTGTTCACGCCCATCCGCGAGCTGATGGCCGAAATGAACACGGCGCGCGAACGCGGCTATGGCGCCGGGCGCTTCAGCTTTAACGTCGCCGGCGGTCGCTGCGAAGCCTGCCAGGGCGACGGCGTGGTGAAGGTCGAGATGCACTTTCTGCCGGATGTCTATGTGCCCTGCGACGTCTGCAAAGGCATGCGCTACAACCGCGAAACGCTGGAAGTGCAATACAAGGGCAAAAACATCGCGCAGATCCTGGACCTGACGGTCGAGGCGGCCGCCGAATTTTTCAAGGCCGTCCCCACGATTGCGCGCAAGCTGCACACGCTGCTCGATGTGGGCCTCTCGTACATCAAGCTCGGCCAGGCCGCGACCACGCTGTCAGGCGGCGAGGCGCAGCGCGTCAAGCTCGCGCTGGAACTGAGCAAACGCGACACCGGCCGCACGCTTTACATCCTCGACGAGCCGACCACCGGCCTGCACTTTGCCGATATCGATTTGCTGCTCAAGGTGCTGCACCAGCTACGCGACGCGGGCAACACGATCGTGGTGATCGAGCACAACCTCGATGTCATCAAGACCGCCGACTGGCTGATCGACATGGGGCCGGAAGGCGGCGCGGGCGGCGGCACGGTGGTGGGCGTGGGCACGCCCGAAGCCATTGCGGTCAACCCCGAGAGCCACACCGGACGCTACCTCAAGCGCCTGCTCTGACGGCCTCGGGGTCCGGGCGACGGCGCACGGCGGACGCCTGAAAGCCGTACAGCTGCGCCGGGTTGTCCACCAGGATTTTCCGGCGCACCGCATCGCTGGCGGCCCAGGAAAACAGCAGGTCGTACATCGCCACGTTTGAGGGCGCGGGGTTGCGCCCCGGATGCGGCCAGTTGCTGGCCCATAGGCAGCGCTCGGGAAACTTCTCGGCCAGCGTGCGCGCCAGCAGGCTGACATCGTCATAGCCGGGCGCGCCGGTTTTGGAGGTTTCGTAGGGCGCCGACAGCTTGACCCATGCGCGGCCGGTATCCAGTATGCGCAGCAGCGACTGGAAGGAGGCATGGTCCGGGCTGACCGGCTCCAGGAATTTGCCGTTGTGGTCAATCACCAGCTGGCAGGGCAGGCGTTTCAGCACTTCTTCATGGTCCGGCAGATGGCGGCCATCGAGCTGCAGGTTGATCATCCAGCCAAAGTGCTTCAGCCGCGCCGCCATCGGCTCCAGCGAATCCCAGGGCAGCATGCCGCCCAGCATCATGTACCGCACGCCGCGCATGCCGCCGTCATGCAAGCGCTCGATGTCGGCGTCGGGCGCATCCGGTGCGACCAGCGCAATGCCGCGGGCGGCGTCACCGAGCTGGGCCAGCGCGTCCAGGGTGCAGCTGTTGTCCCAGCCGTAACCCGTCGGCTGCACGATGACGGCGCGCGCAAGGCCCAACGCCTGCTGCACCTCGCGGTAGGCCGACACGGGCGAGTGCGGCGGAATCACCGCCACATTCGGGATCAGCGGGTACTTGTCTTCGTAAATGTGCACATGGCAGTCGCACGCGCCGTCGTAAGTCGTGTTGTGGGTGGTTTGCATAAGAGTCCTCCGGAATTTCCGTTGAGGTCGAAAAAGGTCTGGCCGGCCGCGAGCGCCCGGCCTCAAGCCGGCTGCTGCGTGCCGAACGCCAGATGCCAGCGGTGCGCCTGCTGGGCGTTCACGGCGCCCTGCGGTACCCGTCCCTGCAGGATGTCGGCGACCTGCGCGACGGTTTCCAGGGCCTGGTGTTCGACCGCCGGCGGGGTCAGGCCGCCGATGTGCGGCGTGGCGATCACGCGCGGATGCGCCGCCACCCGGGGCGAGGGCATCTGGTCAGGCGCGCGGCCCACGTCGACGGCGCAGCCGGCAATCGTGCCGGCGTCCAGCGCGGCCAGCAGCGCCGATTCATCGACCAGGTTGCCGCGCGAGGCGTTGATGAAAAACGCGCCGGGCTTCATCAAGGCGAACGACTGGGCGTTCATCATGTTTTCGGTGGCCTCGGTCGCAGCGGCCAGGCAGACCACATAGTCGGCTTCCTCCAGCAGCGGGGCGAGTCCTGTTTGCACCAGTTCCTGGCGGCCGGTGCGCGTGTAAGGGTCATGCACCACGACGCGCATGCCGAGGGCCAGCGCCACATCGCACAGGTAGCGGCTGATCTGGCCATAGCCGATCACGCCCAGGGTGGCGCCGCGCAACTCGCGCCCCATCAGGGGTGCGACCGGACGGCCCGCATGGTAGAGCGCGGCCGATGCGCTGATATGCCGGCTCAGGTCAATCATCACGCCGATGATCCACTCGGACACCGAGGCAATAAAACCGGCGCTGGCCTGTGTCACCAGGACACCGTACCGGCTGGCGGCAGGGACATCGATATTGCGGATGTCGATGGCGCAGCGGACAAAGGCCTTGAGTTGCGGCAGCGCTGCAAACAGCGCTTCATCGCCCTGCGTCTGCCGGTAGGAAATGATCACATCGCAGTCCTGCGCCAGCGTCGCCAGTTCCTGCGACGACAGATCGGTATCGCCGGGATTGAAGCGCACATCGGCCAGCGCCTGCAGCGCGGCGGTGGCGCGGGTGCCGAAATAGTGGGCCAGGCTGGTTCGGGGGTGGCTTACAAAAACCGTTGTCATTCCATACCTTGTTCAATTGTTCAAAACTCAAAATGCCAAAAATCAAAAATCAAAGCTCACTGAAAATTCAGTGCTCAAAAGGGCTTCAGCGTTCAGGAGCACGGGCAGCCACGGAACCCCTGACCACCAGGCTGGGCTGGAAGATGAACTCGCCGGTCGGCAGGCTGGGGTCGGCCAGCCGGCTCATCACGCGCTCGACAATGGTGCGGGCCATCTCGGACACCGGCAGGCGCACCGTGGTCAGGGCCGGATGCATCAGCGCCGACAAAAACACATCGTCCATGCCCACGACTGACACGTCGGCCGGCACGGACAGCCCCGCCTCGCGAAAACCGGCCATCAGGCCCAGCGCCATCATGTCGTTGACCGCCACGACGCCGGTGGGCCGCCCGGCTTCGTGGCGTTCAGCGAGCTTTGCCGCCTCCATGCGGCCCAGCTCGCTCATCATCGAGTCGCCATATTCATTGAGCGGCGTGCCCTCGATCACCTGTGCGCCGGCGGCCAGGCCCGCAGCGCTTGCGGCCGCCATGAAGCCGCTGATCTTCTCGCGCCGGCTCATGGTCAGGCCGGCGGCCGTCACAAAGGCCAGGCGCGTGTGGCCCTGCGCAATCAGGTGCTGGGTGGCAATGCGGGCCGCCTCAAAGTTGTCAACCGACACGTGGTCAATGCCCGACTCGACGCCGGGCGTGGCACGGCGGTCGTAACTGACCACCACCAGGCCGCGCTCGCCGGCGGATTCGAAATGCTGTTCGTCGACCAGCGAGGAGATGATGATCACGCCGCGCACGCCATGCGCCATCAGGTCGTCAAAGAAGCGCGCCTCCTTGTCTTTGTCGCGGTAGGTGTTGCCGATCATGATGCGAAAGCCGTAGCGCTCCTGCGCCTGGGTTTCGATCTCGCGGGCAATGAAGCCGTACATCGGGTTGGCAATCGACGGCACCAGCAGGCCGAGCATGGGCGTATGGCCGGTCTTGAGCTGGCGCGCCGTGGTGTTGGGCCGGTACCGGAGCTCGGCAATCGCCGCCTCCACGCGCGCCAGCGTCTCTTTGGCCATGCGGTTGCTCCGGCCATTGAGCACGTTGGACACCGTGCTGGTCGACACGCCAGCGCGGCTGGCCACATCCTGAATCTTGCTCACGCGGTTTCTTTCCTATAAACCCATGCGGGTGGGCAGCCACAGGGAGAACGCCGGCACCAGAACCAGCACCATCAGCGTCACAAACAACACCACAAGATACTTCATCATGGGCCGGGCCACATTCTTGACCTCGGTGCCGGTGATGGCGCAGGTGGCAAACAGGCCCAGGCCGATCGGCGGCGCAAACAGCCCCAGGCCCATCGCAATGACCAGCACGGTGCCGAAATGCAGCGGGTGCACGCCCAGCTGGGCGGCGATGGGTGTCAGCAGCGGCCCGAAGATGATCAGCGCCGGCGCGCCCTCGAGCACGGCCCCGAAGATGATGACGATGAGCACCGACAACAGCACGAACATGGTGCTGCCGTACTGGTGGGCGAAGCCGATCATGAACTCGGACAGGTACTGCGGAATCTGCTGGATGGTCAGCGCAAACGACACGCTGGAGGCCGCCGCCACGATGAACAAAATACCGCCCGCCATGGAGGCCGAACGCACGAACAGCTGTGCCACCGAACGCAGCGTGAGCTCGCGAAACGCCAGCGCACCCACCACCAGGGCATACATCACGGCAAAGGCCGACACCTCGGTGGAGGTGGCCACGCCCGAGGTCACACCCTTGCCGATCATGGCCACCATCAGCAGCGCCACCAGTGCGCCGCCCAGCAGGCGGAGCATGGGTGTTTTCGTGTCAAAGGCTTCATCGGGGTTGATTTTGGTGCCGACATAAATCGTCACAGCCGCCAGCGACAGCGCCAGCACCGCCGCAGGCACCAGTCCGGCCATGAACAGGCCGGCAATCGAGATGTTGGCGACAAAGCCCATGATGATCATGTTGATGCAAGGCGGAATGGTTTCGGCCATCACGGCGGTGCAGGCCAGCAGGCCGGCCGTTTCGTTCGGGTCCTGTTTGGTCTTGCGCACGGCCGGCATGATGATGCCGCCCACTGCGGCGATGTCCGCCAGCTTGGAGCCGGAGACGCCCGAGAAGAATGCGGTAGCCGTGATGGTGATGAGGCCCAGCCCGCCGCGCACGCGGCCGAACATGCGCAGCAGCAGCTCAATCAGCCGCGACGACATGCCGTTGGACTCCATCAGCAAACCGGCCAGCACAAAGAAGGGAATGGCCAGCAGCACGAAGTGGTCCATGCCCGCCATGACCTGCTGCGAGTACACCAGCATGGGCAGCGACGGATCGGCCATGAAGAAGAGCAGCGACGAGAGGGCCAGCACAAAGGCGATTGGCACACCCAGCACCAAGCCGCCGGTGAAGCCAAGGGTCAGCAGCACCCAGGGCTTGACGGCCTGCGCCGGCAGCAGCGTGTTCCACAGCGTGACGGCCGCCACCAGCCCCACGCCCACCGCCAGCGTGAGCCAGACCGTGCGGCGCGGGCCGCTCAGCGCGTTGGCCGCGCCGAACATGGTCATGAACAGGCTGCCAATCACCACCGGATAGATGTAGATCCACTGCGGAAAGCCGATGGAGGTGGTCATGCCATAGGAGTCCACCAGCAGCGCGCACGACGACAGGAACAGGCTGAACGACACCCCCACAATGATCCAGCTGCCAGACTGCAGCAACGCGGGCTGCCAGGCATCAGGGAACAAGCCCCGAAACAGGTCAATGCCGACATGCTGGCTGCGCGCCAGCACCGTGGCCGCGCCAATGAACACCAGCACCACCATCAGCGCGCGGGCGACTTCTTCGGCCCAGTCAAAGGGGTCATGCAGAAAGTAGCGGAAGACCACCGAGGCGAACACCACCAGCACGTCCAGGGCCAGCACGGCACCGGCGAGGTACTCGGTCCAGCGCATCAGGGCGGCCAGCCAGCGCCCGGGGGCGCGGGCCACACTGAAGCCGGTGGCAGAAGGCAGGGAAAGCGGCGGCAGGGCCGGCGACAACTGGGCGCTCATGGTGTTCACACCCTCGCCGCGGAAATCGCGCCAAACAGCGGCGCGGTGGCCGGATGCTCCTTGGCAAAGGCGGCCCACAAGCGGGTTTCCATTTCCTTGCGCACGGCATCGCGCTCGGTTTTCGCCATCGGGTTGAAGACCATGCCCAGCTTGGTCAGGGCCTCGATCGCCTGGGCGCCCTTGTCAGTGGCAATGGCGCGTTGCTGGGCGGTGGCCTCCGCTGCAGCCTTCAGGAAGGCAGGACGCAGCTCGGCAGGGATTTTGTCCATGCCGCGCTTGCCCATCACCACCACCAGCGGGCTGAAGAGGTGCTCGGTCAGCCAGCAGTTTTTGGCTACTTCGTTGAGCTTGCTGGCCAGCACCGTGGCGGCGTCATGCTCAAAGCCGTCCACCACACCGGTCTGCGCGGCCATGTAGAGCTCACCGAACGGGATAGGCGTCGGGATGGCCCCCATGATCTTGAAGGTTTCAATGAACGCCGGGGTGGGCAGCACGCGCAGCTTGATGTTTTTCACCTCGGCGAGCGACTTGACGGACTGCTTGGTGTACACACTGCGCGCCCCGAAGTGCGAGGCCCAGGTGATGACCTGGCAACCCGTGCTCTTTTGCAGAATGTCATTGAGTTTGGCGCCCACGCCCCCGTCCAGCGCCCTGGCCGCATGGGCGTAGCTGTCAAACAGGTAGCCCAGGTCCAGCATGCCGAACTGCGGCGCGGCCGTGGCCCAGATCGACGAGCCGGTGACCATCATGTCGATGGAGCCGACCTTGACCTGCTGCACCACATCGCTTTCCTTGCCGAGCTGGTTGTTGGGAAAGTAGTCGATCTTGATCCTGTCGCCGACCACAGCCTTCAGGTTGGCGTCCAGGCGCTGGTACCAGACGTAATGGGCCGAATTCTGGTCGGCGACCAGCGAGGACGAAAAGCGCAGCGAAATGGGCGCTTGCGCCCGCGCCAGGCTGGGCAGGCCTGCGGCAAGGGCCACTGAAGCGGCGGCAGTGGACTGGACAAAGTGGCGGCGGGAAAGTGACTTCATGGTTGTCTCCTGTGACGGGGCGTTGTGGGATGCACTGGAATTGCTGGCACTGGCGGGGATTCTTGGGGTTCTTGAAGGTCTTAGTAGAACGATTTACTGTATCGTTACACCAACTCGCCAGTCAAGCCCGTTTCGCTAGGTGTTTTCCTTCGTAAACACGGGTTTTCGGTCCTTTTTTGCACCCGTTCGCGCGGTTTCCGGCCGAAATCTGCCGGGAACCCGCCAGCCCCCGTCCTGGTACCCCGCCACCCGGAAGACCCGGAGGACTGGCGATAATCAGGCCTTCACAGGAAATCAGAGGAAATTCGCCATGTCATCCATCACCCTGCGCTTTCTGGCCGAGCCCAGCACCGTCAACTTTGGCGGCAAAGTGCATGGCGGCACCGTCATGAAATGGATAGACGAGGCGGGTTATGCCTGCGCCACCAGCTGGGCCAAACGGTATTGCGTCACCGTGTCGGTCGGCAGCATCCGCTTTCAGCGCCCCATCATGATCGGCGACCTCGTGGAAGTGCAGGCCCGCCTCGCCTATACCGGCAGGACCAGCATGAACATCTCGGTCGAGGTGCGCGCCGGTGACATGAAGACCGGCCAGATGGACGTCATCACCGAATGCCTGGTGGTGTTTGTGGCGGTGGAGCCCGACGGACAGACCATCCCTGTACAGCCTTGGCGACCCGAGACACCGGGCGACATCGCACTGGCCCAGCGCGTCAAGGCCCACCTCGATGCCGCCCGTGCCATGCATCCCAGTGTCTGACCGGCCTGACCGGTCTGCCGCCCGTAGCCGCGGCAGGCTGGTTGCCTGATGCGAAGCAATGCCCTGACGGGCCGCGACCTGGCAGCCGCTTGCACGGTGGTCATGCTGTGGGGCATCAATTTCGTCATGATGAAATTCGCCCTGCGCGACTTCACGCCCTTGCAGCTGGGCGCTGCCCGCTATGTGTTTGCCGTGCTGCCGCTGGTGCTGTTCATCCGGCCGCCGCGCATTCCCTGGAAATGGGTGGTGCTGTATGGCGCTTTTCAGGGCGTGGGCCAGTTCGGTATTTTGTTCGTCGCGCTCAAGGTCGGCATGACCGCGGCCCTGGCCTCGGTGCTGTTGCAGACCCAGGTTTTCTTTACCGCGCTGTTCGGCTTTGCACTGCTGCATGAGCGCGCCGGCAGGCCGCTGCAGGCAGGTATGGTGCTCGCCGCGCTGGGACTGTCCTGCTTTGCGCTCAACTATGCGAACCCGGATGCCGCCAACAGCGGCAACAGCGCCACCACGTTGCCGGGCTTTGTGCTCACGCTCTGCGCGGCGGCCATGTGGGCCATGTCCAACATTGTGGCGCGGCGCGTGCAGCAGGTCGCGGGGGATTACTCGCCCACGGCCTTCGTCGTGTGGAGCAGCTCCGTCGCGGTGCTGCCCTTCGTTGCGCTTTCGTGGGTGTTTGACCCGCAAGCCACCCGCTGGCAATGGCTGGAGGCGCGCGGCTCCAGCTGGCTGGCCGTGGCCTATCTGGGATGGGTCGCGACCATTGTGGGTTACAGCCTGTGGACCGGCCTGCTCAAGCGCCACCCGGCCAATCGCGTGGCGCCCTTCAGCCTGGGCGTGCCCATCGTGGGCCTGACCACCGGCATGCTGGTGCTGGGCGAAAGCATCACGCCCTGGCAGTGGGCCGGTATTGCATTGGTGGTTGCGGCGCTGGCGTGCGTGATGCTGGGCGGGCTGGTCAAGCGCCGCTGACGCACGGTACGTCCTGCCCAGGCGCTTCGATCCGCCTGCCGCCTCCCGTCTCCCGTCGGTCTTCTTTCTTTTTCTGTCTGTCTTTTTTTATAGACCAGACCGCTCTCAATCCACATGCGGTCGCAGCGCGCTGGGAATGCGCTGCCGGCGCAGCCCACCACTCTCGAGCCAGCGCCGGGTATTTTGCTCAGCCCGATCAATCAACTCACGGGCGCGAGAAAAGTCGTAGGCCGATACCGCCAGCGGGCACAGTGGCGGCACCGTCAGCACCTCGAAACGATCGGCCAGCAACTCCAGGTCCTGCACCAGCTGATGCGCAATCAACATGTTCAGCGCATGCAGCGCACTGGCGATGGCGCTGGTTGGCGGCGCGCTCAATGCGCAGGCATAACCGGTGGGCAGCACGATCAGCCGGGTCGCACCCAGCGTGACCGCCGTCATGACCGGCGTGTTGCTGGCAATCGCGCCGTCGATCAGATACTCACTGCCAACCAGCACCGGTGGAAAGATCGCAGGGATCGCACAACTGGCCAGGATCGCATCTACGCTTGGGCCGGACGACAGGCAGACCGAGTTGCCGTGCAACTGCTCGGTGGCGACCACATGGAGTGGCAGCGCCGCCTGTTCCAGCAGGCTGTAGGGCAAATGGCGTTCGATCAACGCGCGCAGCCCGCTGGAATCGACCAGCGAGGGCGAACGTGAAAACAGGCCGGCGATGCGGCTGAAAGTCATCGGGAAGACCGTGCTGCGCTTGAGTTCGCACCAGAGTTGCGCCAGCTGCCTGACGCCGACCAGCGTCGGATTGCCCGCAAAATACGCGCAATTGATCGCGCCAACCGAAGCGCCCACCACGAAATCGGCCTGCACGCCGTGGGCGACCAGCGCATGCAGCATGCCGACCTGAATCGCGCCGAAACTACCGCCGCCGGCAAATACAAAGGCGGTCTTGCCATTGGCTTTGGGTTCCATCTGCGCCTCCGTGCTGCCGATCCAGCGCTGCTGTCCCCGCGTGCGGCAGATGACTCATCTTACTGCCGCGTCTGCATCGCGCAAGCACCGGGAAGCCGCCTGAAAACACGGCACCGGGGGGATGGATCAGACTGCGCCGGCGGCCCGCGGCGCACCGGCACCGTCTGCGCTGCCAAAGTAGGCGGCCAGCAGGTCCAGCGCATGGCGCACCTTGGCGGGCTGCTCGCCGCGCCGCGGCGTCACGGCATACACCGGCAGATCAGACAGCTTCCAGCCGGGCAGCACCGGCAGCAGGCGGCCGTCGGCGAGTGCTCGCCGGTCGTCATCGCTGACCACGATGCTGATGCCCCAGCCCGCCACACACAGCGCGTGCAAGGCCGTCACCTGCGTGGCCTGCACCCGCCCTTCCATGCGCACTGTCTGGCGTTCGCCCCCGGGGCCCTGCAGCTCCAGCAGCTCGCCACCGGCCGCGCCGGGCTTGCCGCCCAGCCAGTCGTGCGACAGCAGATCCTGCGCTTGCGCAGGCCAGCCGCGTTCAGCCAGGTAGGCCGGCGACGCGCACAGCTGCCGCGTCATGCTGCCGAGCTTGCGCGCCACCAGCGTCGAATCGGGCATAGCCCCCACCCGCAGGGCGATATCCACCCGCGCGGCAATCAGGTCGATCACGGCGTCATCAAGCAGCAGGCACAGCGACAGTTTGGGATGGCCGCGCAGGGGCGCGAGCGCCGTAGCCAGCAAGCCGCCAAAGCCGATGGGCGCGGCCAGCCGCAATTCGCCTTCGGGCTCATCGCGCAGGCGCGCCAGCGCCTGCTCGGCCGAGCGGGCGGCAGCCACCATGGCGGCGCAACCCGCGTGGTAGCGCTCTCCGGCTTCGGTCAGGGTGAGCCGCCGGGTGGAGCGGTGCAGCAGCGCCAGCCCCAGCGCCTGTTCCAGCTGGCGCAAATGCTGGCTCACCGCCGAGGGCGTCATGCCCAATTGACGCGCCGCCGCCGTTAAAGAGCCTGCGGCAACGACTTCGGCAAAGATGGCCATGCGTTTGAGTTGATCCACGGTTCAGGCGGTTTTTAGGTGGTTATTAGTTAGCTGTACTTCACGGTATTAGTCAATTAAGCCATCTATTCAGAAAGTTGTGAAGTAATCAAACTAGCAGCTCTTCTACTTTCTTTTCAATCTTCAGGAGTTTTTGATGCACATCGCACTGATTGGCGCCACCGGTTTTGTCGGCTCGGCCATCCTTCCGGAACTGCTCAACCGTGGTCACCAGGTCACCGTGCTGGCCCGCACGCCATCCAAACTGAGCCCACAAACCGGCTTGAGCGTGGTGGCCGCCGATGTGCTGGACGCCGCCCAGGTCGCCCGAGCCGTGGCCGGTCACGACGCGGTGATCAGCGCCTACAACCCCGGCTGGAGCGAGCCGAAAATTTACGATCTGTTCCTGCAAGGCAGCCAGGCCATTGTGGAAGGCGTGAAACAGGCTGGCGTCAAGCGCCTGCTGGTCGTCGGAGGCGCGGGCAGCCTGTATGTGGCGCCCGGCCTCCAGCTGGTGGACACACCGCAATTCCCGGCCGAATACAAGCAGGGCGCGCTGGCAGCACGCGAACTGCTCAACCGGATCAAGACCGAGGCGACGCTGGACTGGAGTTTTATCTCGCCCCCCATCGGCCTGGCGCCCGGCGCACGCACCGGAAAATACCGGCTGGGCGCGGACGATCTTCTGCCTGGCCAGGGCGACAAGCCCGCCGGTATTTCAGTGCCCGACCTGGCCGTGGCCATCGTGGACGAGATCGAGCAGCCGCGGCATGTGAAGCGCCGCTTTACCGCGGCGAACTGAGCGTTTTCCTGCCCGGAAGGGGCAAGGCTCAAATCTCGATCTTGCTGCCCAGTTCCACCACCGAGTTATTGGGCAGGTTCAAAAAGTCCGCCGCCCCACTGGCGTTATGGTGCATCTGCGCAAACAGTTTCTCGCGCCAGGGCGCCATACCGCTGCCCAGCGTCGGAACCACGGTGTCGCGCGAGAGGAAATAGCTGGTCCTCATGGACTCCACCTCACAGCCCCGGGCCTTCATTTGCTGCAAGGCTTTGGGGAGGTCCAGATCGTTCTTGAAACCGTAATGAACAATGACTTGCCAGCAGTCGTGGCCCAGCGCTTCAATGGCGAGCCGCTTGCTCAAGCCAATCCATGGCACCTCGTGGTTGCGCACCGTCACAAACAGGTTCTGCTCGTGCAGCACCTTGTTGTGTTTGAGGTTGTGCATCAGCGCGTTGGGCACGGTGCCAGCCTCGGCGGTCAGGAAGACCGCCGTGCCTTCTACCCGCGCGGGTGGGCTGACGAACACGGCATCCAGAAAACTGGGCAGGTCGATGGCGTCGGTGCGCAGCTTTTCGGTCAGCAGCTGACGGCCGTCCTTCCAGGTGGTCATGAGCAGGTACAGCACCACGGCAATCGCCAGCGGGAACCATCCGCCTTGGACGATCTTCAGGGCATTGGAGGCAAAAAATGCGACATCAACCACAAAGAAGAAGCCGGTCGCGGCGATGCACAAAGGCAAGGGGTAGCCCCAACCGAAACGGATAACAAAAAAAGTGAGTGCCGTGGTGGCCACCATGAGTAAACTCACCGAGATGCCATACGCCGCCGCCAGCGCCGAGGAAGACCCGAACATCAGCACGGCCATCACCACTCCGATCAACAAAGTCCAGTTCACGGCGGGGATGTAGATTTGCCCGGTATCACGGATCGAGGTGTGCAGGATACTCAGGCGCGGCAGGAATCCCATCTGAACTGTTTGCTTGGCGGCTGAGAATGCCCCTGAAATCAAGGCTTGCGAGGCAATCACCGTGGCCATTGTCGCCAGGACCACCATGGGAATCAGCGCCCAGTCCGGCGTCATGAGGTAAAACGGATTGGTCGCCGCTTTGGGGTCCAGCAGGACCAGCGCCCCCTGGCCAAAGTAGTTGAGCATCAGGGATGGCATGACCAGTGCAAACCAGGCCAGCCGGATAGGCTGCTTCCCGAAGTGCCCCATATCCGCGTAAAGCGCTTCGGCGCCTGTGACGCACAGAAACACGGCACCGAGCGTGATGAAGGCAATCTCATAGTGCTCCACCGCAAAGCGCAGGGCATACCACGGTGCGACAGCCACCAGCACACTAGGGTTCTGGATAATCTGCGCCACGCCCGTGGCTGCGATGGCCAGAAACCAAAATACCGTGATCGGCCCAAAAAACTTGCCAATATCCGCCGTGCCGCGTTTTTGCACCGCGAAAAGCATAAAAAGCACCAGCAGGGAAATAGGGACGACGTAGGGCTTGGCGGCCGGCGTAATGATTTCAAGCCCTTCCACCGCCGAGAGCACGGAAATCGCCGGCGTGATGATCCCGTCGCCAAAAAACAGGGCCACGCCAAATACGCCCAGGATCAGCAGGGTCTGCCGTAGCCGGGGATGATCCTTGACCGATTGGGACGCCAGGGCCAGCAAGGCCATCAAGCCCCCCTCGCCTGCGTTGTCGGCCCGCATGATGAGTGCCACATACTTGATGGACACCACCACCGTGAGGGTCCAGAAAAACAGCGAGAGCACGCCCAACACATTGGCCGTCGTGATAGGAACATGACCGCTGGCGAAGACCTCCTTGAACGCGTATAGAGGCGAGGTTCCGATGTCGCCGTAGACGACACCAATGGCGCCCAATGTGAGCGCCGCAAGTGATGATTTTGAATTTGACACAAAAACTTCCCGTCTTTATCAACTGACCGGCGGGGCACGGTCCGAGCTTGCGGGAATGGGTTACCTAGGGGAACGCTATTTTGCGCCCAGGCGAAGGGCTTGCGACTCGGCGAACACCCCTAAATTCAACAAATCCGGGTTTTGTTGCAATGCAACAACTTGTAACAGAAAAGTGGCTGACAGGCTTCAGGCTGCCTCAGTCTGCCATGCCCGAATGCTATTATTTTTATAGCACAAAATCCTCATGGACTCTGAGACCAGTCCAAAAAATCAGCGCCCTTTTGCAGGCATCGTCAGTCGTAGACCTCGGCATCCGGATCGGTCGCTTCCAGTTCGTAGCTGGCGGCCAGCATCGCCAGCCTTGCAATCACGCCATACATATAGAAGCGGTTGGGGCTGCTGGAGCCTGGTTTTTCACCGGGCTGCGGCAGGCGGCCGCTTTCGGCAAAGGCCAGCGGCACAAAGCTGGCGCCCGGGGCGTTGAGGTTTTCGTCCACGCCACGCTCGGCATGCACGCGGTAGAACCCGCCGACCACATAGCGGTCCATCATGTAGACCACCGGCTCGGCCACCGCATCGTTGACGCGTTCATTGGTGAGCACGCCTTCCTGGATGATGACTTCCGACAGCGTCTGGCCATCCTTGGTCACGCCCATCTTGTTTTTGGTCTTGCGGCTCAACACCTCAAGATCCTTCACATCGCGCACCGTCATGATGCCCATGCCATAGGTGCCGTTGTCGGCCTTGACCACGACAAACGGCTTTTCGTTGATGCCGTATTCCTTGTACTTGCGCTTGATTTTGGTCAGCAGCGCATCGACGTTGGTGGTGAGGCACTCCAAGCCCACGCCCTCGGCAAAGTTGATTTCGCCGCATTGGGTAAACATCGGGTTGATGAGCCAGGGATCGATGCCCAGCAGCTTGCCGAAGCGTTTGGAGACTTCCTCGTAGGCCTTGAAGTGCCTGGACTTGCGCCGTACCGACCAGCCGGCGTGCAGCGGCGGCAGCAGGTACTGCTCGTGCAGGTCTTCCAGCATCCCGGGAATGCCCGCTGAAAGATCGTTGTTCAGCAAAATCGTGCAGGGGTCAAAGTTTTTGAGGCCCAGCCGCCGGTCGGTACGGATCAGCGGCTCGATGGTGATGGTCTCGCCGGTCGGCAGGTTCAGCGTGGTGGGCTCCTTGATCTCGGGGCTGAGCGAGCCAAAACGCACGTTGAGGCCAGCCTGGTGAAAGATGCGCTTGAGTTGCAGCACATTCGACAGGTAAAAGCTGTTGCGCGTATGGTTTTCGGGCACCACCAGCAGGTTGCGGGCCTCGGGACAGATTTTTTCAATCGCCGCCATCGCCGCCTGCACCGCCAGCGGCAGCATCTCGGGCGTCAGGTTGTTCCAGCCACCGGGGTAGAGGTTGGTGTCCACCGGCGCGAGCTTGAAACCCGCGTTGCGGATATCGACGGAGCTGTAAAAGGGCGGCGTGTGCTCCATCCACTCCAGTCGGAACCAGCGCTCGATCGCGGGCATGGAGTCAAGAATGCGCTGCTCAAGTTCGTTGATGGGGCCGTTCAGGGCGGTGATGAGATGCGGAACCATGCGGCCACTTTCAAAGGGGAATTTTGTTATCAGATCCGGTTATATCTGACCGAATTCTAGGGATATTGGGATGCACCGCCCGGTTACAAGGTGCGAAACCCAAATCGCAAAAAGACCGATGGCGGCCACCCGCCGAGCCGCCGTGCGGCGCTTCAGGTCCGCACTTCCCCGTTGCCCAGCACTACATATTTGAGCGAGGTCAGGCCCTCAATGCCCACCGGCCCGCGGGCGTGGAACTTGTCGGTGCTGATGCCGATTTCCGCGCCCAGCCCGAACTCGAAACCATCTGCGAAGCGGGTGCTCGCATTCACCATGACGCTGGCTGAATCAACCTCGCGCAAGAACTGCTGGGCGTGCATGTGGTCACGCGTCAGGATGGCATCGGTGTGGTGGCTGGAGTACTGGTTGATGTGGGCGATCGCTTCATCAACGCCGGCCACCACCTTGATGCTGATGATGGGCGCCAGGTATTCCTCATACCAGTCCTGCTCGGACACGGGCTGCAGGTTGGCGCCCTTCACGCCGGCAAGCAGGGCCCGGGCTTCGGCGTCGCAGCGCATTTCCACACCCTTCGCAGCATAGATTGCACCAATTTTTGGCAGGAAGTCAGCAGCCACACCGCGCGCCACCAGCAAGCCTTCGCTGGCATTGCAGGGGCTGTATTTCTGGGTCTTGGCGTTGTCGGCCACCTTGACCGCCATGTCGATGTCACAGGGATCGTCCACATACACATGGCAGTTGCCGTCCAGGTGCTTGATGACCGGCACCTTGGCATCGCGGCTGATGCGTTCGATCAGCCCTTTGCCGCCGCGCGGAATGATGACGTCCACATACTGCGGCATGGCAATGAGCCGGCCCACGGCTTCGCGGTCGGTGGTCGGCACCAGCTGCACCGCGTCCGCCGGCAGCCCGGCATCGGTCAGCGCCTGCCGCACCAGCGACGCCAGCGCCTTGTTGGACTCAATGGCCTCGGAGCCGCCGCGCAAAATGCAGGCATTGCCACTCTTGATGGCCAGCGATGCCGCTTCAATCGTCACATTGGGCCGGCTTTCATAAATCATGCCGAACACACCGATGGGAACACGCATCTGCCCGACGCGGATGCCGCTGGGCTGCTCTTTCATGCCGATGATCTCGCCGATCACATCGGGCATGGCGGCGAGCTGTTCGCAGCCCAGGGCCACGGTGTCCAGGATTTTGGGGGTCAGCTTGAGGCGGTCCAGCAGGGGGCCAGCCAGCCCGGCCGCCTGGGCGCGCGCCAAATCGCGCTGATTGGCCGCCTCCAATGCAGCGACGCTGTCGCGCAGCAGGTCGGCCAGGCGTACAAGCGCTTTGTTTTTGATAGCTGCTGACGCTTTCGCCATTTGGGCCGAGGCTGTTTTTGCCTGCGCTCCCAGGTTGTCCATGATGTGCGCAAGCTCGCCATCCCTGGCCATTGCGTTTTGAAGATCGGGCGCGTTCATGCCGCTATTTTCCCCTATTCACGCACCAGCGGGCTTCAGGTCCTTATTTAGGTCCTTGTATTTGCATGGGGCATTGGATCAAACTGGAGCCCCCCACGTTCGCTCACTGCGTGTTGCTCTCGAGGCCTTGCAGGCCGCGGCTCGCGGGACGCTTCGCCTCTGTCTCCTGTCCGAACCTGCTCAAGCAGGCTCCAGCCCCTCGGGGGCTATTTCACCTAGGGCGGCCCGGCGCGGCGCATTGCTCGCACACCATGCCGGCCAGCCGGTGCAGGGCCTGCCAGCCGTCGGCGGGCCAGTCAGGCTGTTTCAGGCCCTTGACGATGCCGTCGACCTTGTGGGCGGCATGCAGCAGGTTGGCCAGGGTGGTGTCGCCGATTTGCGGCAGCACGCGCTCGAACAGTTTTTCCTTGATGCCCCAGACACGGTTTTCGCGCAATGCCATCGGCATGGGTCGGCCGGCGCCAATCGCGTCTTTTACGCGCTTCATGCTGCGGATGTCTTCACTCAGGGCCCAGTGCACCAGTACTTCAGACTCGCCCTCGGACTGCAGGCCGTCGAGCATGCGCGCCACGCGCACCGCCTGGCCGCCGAGCACAGCCTCCGACAGCTTGAACACGTCATAGCGCGCCACATTGAGCACGGCGTTTTCCACCTGGTCAAAACTGAGAATACCGTCTTCCTGGGCCGGATAGAGCAAGCCCAGCTTCTGGATCTCCTGGTGCGCGGCCAGCAGGTTGCCTTCCACCCGGTCGGCAAAAAACTGCAGGGTGCGCTGACCTTCTTCGCCCGCCGCCACGCGCTGGCCCTGCTGCTGCAGGCGCTGGGCAATCCATTGCGGCAGGCTGCGGCGATCGATCGGATCGAACTTGACGGTGACGCCAAAGCTGTCGAGCGCGCCAAACCAGGCCCCCTTGGCGGTCATGCTGTCCAGCCGGGGCAGCAGCACCAGCGTCAGTGTGGAGTCGTCGCCCTGGGCACGTTCGGCCAGCTGCTGCAGCGCGACCGACCCGTCCTTGCCGGGCTTGCCGCTGGGGATGCGGATCTCCACGATCTGCTTGTCGGCAAACAGGCTCAGCGAGCCGCCGCTGGCCAGCACCTCGCTCCAGTCGAAATGCGCCCCGGCCACCGTGTGCACGGTGCGTTCGGTATAGCCCTGCTCCCGGGCCGCGGCGCGCAGGGCATCGGCGAACTCCTGCACCAGCAAGGGTTCGTCGCCATGCAGTGTGTAAAGGCTTTTCAGGCCGCGCTTGAGGTGCTCGGACAGTTGCGCGGGGGCCAGGTTCATGGCTGAAGTTTAGCGCCCTCCATCCCCGCAGTGAAATTTCCAGCCACGCCGCAAAACGTCAACGTCTTTTGACGTTTTGACGGGCTCACCGCTTGACTTGCGAGGTCTTCTTTCTTTTCCTGATCACTGCTCGTCCAGACCCGTGTTCATGGAAGGGCTGGCCACCCCAGCCCTGCGCTAGTTGTATAAACTGCAGCAGGTGCAGAGCCCGGGCTACCCGGGGGGCCTAGCCCAATCCGACAGAGGAACAGTCAAACCCCTCGCCACCGCATTGACCCCGACATGACCAGACACATCCGGCTGATTGGTGCGCCGACCGACATTGGCGCCAGTACCCGTGGCTGCTCCATGGGCCCTGAAGCGCTGCGCGTCGCGGGACTGCAGGCCACGCTGGAGGGCCACGGCCTGACTGTCGTGGACCAGGGCAACCTGGTCGGACCGGCCAATCCCTGGCAGCCGCCCGTTGACGGCTACCGCCACCTGGCCGAAGTGGCGGCCTGGAACCGTTCGGTGCATGAGGCGGTGTATGCCGCGCTGAGCGAGAACGAGATGCCGATTTTGCTGGGAGGCGACCACTGCCTGGCCATTGGCTCCATCAGCGCCGTGGCGCGCCACTGCCGGCAGACCGGCCACACACTGCGCGTGCTGTGGCTGGATGCCCATGCCGACTTCAACACCAACGACCTGACGCCCACCGGCAACACGCACGGCATGCCGATGGCCGTGCTGTGCGGCCATGGGCCTGCCGAGCTGACCGGCATAGGCGGCATGGTGCCTGCCATCCAACCCTCAGCCGTGCGACAAATCGGCATCCGCAGCGTGGATCAAGGCGAAAAGCGCTTTGTCCGGCAGTTGGGCCTCGAAGTGTTTGACATGCGTTATATCGATGAAATGGGCATGCGCCACACCATGCAGGCGGCACTGGCCGACCTGGACGACAACACCCATCTGCATGTGAGTTTTGACGTCGACTTTCTGGATGCCTCGTTCGCGCCAGGCGTGGGAACCGCCGTCAAGGGCGGGCCAACCTACCGCGAGGCCCAGCTGTGCATGGAGATGATTGCCGACACCGGCCGGCTGGCGTCGCTCGATGTGATGGAGCTGAACCCGGCGCTGGACGTGCGCAACGGCACGGCCGAAGTGGCGCTGGACCTGATGGAAAGCCTGTTCGGCAAGAGCACGCTGATGCGGCGCTAGTGCTGCAGCCAGTCGTGTAGCCGGGCTGGCCCGGGAAGGCCTAGATTTCCGTCACGGCCGCCAGGCGGCGCATGATCTGCTGGACGATATCGCTTTGCATGTCGCGGTAGAGCAGGTTTTCCTCCGCCTCCTTGGCCAGCACGGCGGATTCGTTGAAGCTGATGTCGCGCTGCTGCAGGATTTCGGTTTCCGGAATCAGCTCCTTGCCCGCCAGCGTGCGCAGCTTGAAACGAAAGCGCATGCGCAACTGGAACTCGCGCACCTGGCCGGTGGCGTTGCGGCTGAGCACCTGCTTTTCCCGCTGGTCGCCCAGCACGTCCAGAATGACCTGTGCATCCTTGATCTGCCGGCCGTCGGTGATCACCTTGACCTTGCGGGTGGACTCCAGCGACCGCCGCAATTCCACACCCAGCGGGGAGGATTCGGGAAGGCTGCTGAACAGGGTCGTGAAGGCGAAATCCGGCGCCTTGCGCAGCTGAAAGCCACAGCCAACCAGGCTCAGGGCGGCGGCGGAAGCCGTCAGGGACAGTAAAGCGCGACGCTGCATGGTTTGCCTTATCTTGGGGTTATCTTGGGGGTTGTTTCAGACAACGATGTTGACCAGCCGGCCAGGCACCACGATGACCTTTTTGGCGGGCGCGCCGGCCGCCTGCTTGAGGAAGGCTTCCGACGCCAGCGCCGCGGCCTCGATGGTGGCCTTGTCGGCCCCCGCAGGAACGGTGACGGAGCCCCGCAGCTTGCCATTGACCTGCAGTACCAGTTCGATCTCATCCTGCTGCAGCGCGCTGCTGTCCACTTCGGGCCAGGGCGCATCCAGCAGGTCGCCCTGCTGGGCCGCATAGCCCAGTTCGGACCACAGGGCGTGCGCCAGGTGCGGCGTCGCGGGATAGAGGCAGCGCAGCAGGATGCCGAAGCCTTCGCGCAACGCGGCTAGGGATGCCGGTGGAACTTCGCCTTCGAGTGCCGCTGGGCCGCCCCGAGGCGCGAGGGCCCCCTCGGGGGGCAGCGTAGTACGCGAAGCGACAAGCGTGGGGGCCAGAAAGTCTTCCAGCGCATTGAGCAGCTTCATGCCGCCGGAGACCACCGTGTTGTACTGCATGCGCTGGTAGTCGTAGTCCACCTGTTTGAGCACCGTGTGCACTTCCAGCCTCAGGGCTTTGGTTTCCTTGTCAAACGTGGCTTTAGCCCCATCAACCCTCGAGCCATCGGCGTCGGCATCAACACCTGAATGCAGGGCGGAAAGCTTGAAGCCGAAATTCCAGACGCGCCGCAAAAAGCGGTAAGAGCCTTCCACTGCCGCGTCGTTCCACTCGAGCGTGGCCTCGGGCGGCGCGGTGAACATGGTGTACAGGCGCGCGGTGTCGGCGCCGTATCTTTCAATCAGGTCCTGCGGGTCGACGCCGTTGTTCTTGGACTTGCTCATGGTGCCCACGCCTTCGTAGTTCACCAGCAGGCCGTCGCTCTTGCGCTTCGCGCCGGTCACCTTGCCCGAGGCGTCATGGATGTCCTCCACCTCGCTGGGCCAGAAATACTCGATGCCGCCTTTTTCGCCCTTGCGCGAGTAGATGTGGTTGAGCACCATGCCCTGCGTCAGCAGCTTGGTGAAGGGCTCGTCAACTTTCACCAGCCCCAGGTCGCGCATGACCTTGGTCCAGAAACGCGCATACAGCAGGTGCAGGATGGCATGCTCGATGCCGCCGATGTACTGGTCCATCGGCATCCAGTAGTCGGCGCCTTCTGCGACCATCTGCTGTTCGTTTTTCGGGTCGCAGTAGCGCATGTAGTACCACGACGAATCGACAAAGGTGTCCATGGTGTCGGTCTCGCGGCGCGCCGGCTTGCCGCACACCGGGCAGACGACACCCGCGTGAAAACCTTCGTGCTTGTGCAACGGGTTGCCCGAGCCATCGGGCACGCAGTCCTGCGGCAGCACCACCGGCAGGTCTTTTTCGGGAACCGGCACGGCGCCGTGTTCATCGCAATGAATGATGGGGATGGGCGTGCCCCAGTAGCGCTGGCGGCTGACGCCCCAATCGCGCAGGCGCCAGGTGGTTTTCTTCTCGCCCAGGCCCTTGGCGGCCAGGTCGGCAGCCACGGCATCGACGCAGGCCTTCAAGTCCAGGCCGTCGTACTTGCCGGAGTTGATCGCCACGCCCTGCTGCTTGTCGCCGTACCAGTCCGCCCAGGCCTCAAGGCTGTAGGCCTGGCCTTTCACATCGGTGACCTGTTTGATGGGCAGGCCGTATTTTTTGGCGAACTCGAAATCACGTTCGTCATGCGCGGGCACACCCATCACGGCGCCGTCGCCATAGCTCATGAGCACGTAGTTCCCGACCCAGACCTCGACCTGCTCGCCCGTCAGCGGGTGCGTCACAAAGAGGCCGGTGGGCTTGCCTTTTTTCTCCTGCGTGGCCAGCTCGGCCTCGGTGGTGCCGCCGGCCTTGCATTCCTCGATGAAAGCGGCGAGCTGCGGATTCAAGGCGGCGGCATGCAGCGCCAGCGGATGCTCGGGGGCGACCGCACAAAAGGTGACGCCCATGATGGTGTCGGCGCGGGTGGTGAACACATACATCTTCCCGCCGTCGATCAGCGCGCCAGCGGCATCCCTGATGTCGTGCGTGAAGGCAAAGCGCACCCCTTCGCTTTTGCCGATCCAGTTTTCCTGCATCAGCTTGACACGCTCGGGCCAGCCCGGCAGCTGGTGCTGCACATGGCCCAGCAGCTCTTCAGCGTAGTCGGTGATCTTCAGGTAGTAGCCGGGGATCTCGCGCTTTTCCACCGTCGCGCCGGTGCGCCAGCCCTTGCCGTCAATCACCTGCTCGTTGGCCAGCACGGTCTGGTCGACCGGGTCCCAGTTGACGACCTGGGTCTTGCGGTAGGCAATGCCTTTTTCCAGCATCTTCAAAAACAGCCACTGGTTCCACTTGTAGTAGCTTGGGTCACAGGTGGCCACCTCGCGGCTCCAGTCGATGGCCAGCCCCATCGCCTGCATCTGCTTTTTCATGTAAGCGATGTTGTCGTAGGTCCACTGCGCCGGTGGCACGCCGTTTTTCATGGCGGCGTTTTCAGCTGGCAGGCCGAACGCGTCCCAGCCCATGGGCATGAGCACGTTGTAGCCCTTCATGCGCAGGTAGCGCGTGAGCATGTCATTGATGGTGTAGTTGCGCACATGACCCATGTGCAGCTTGCCGCTCGGGTAGGGCAGCATGGAGCAGGCGTAGTACTTGCCCCTCGGCTTTTTGCCGCTGGTGTCTTCAGTGACGCGGTAGGCGTCCGCGGCGATCCATTGGGCTTGAGCGCTGCGCTCGACGTCGAGGTGGTTGTATTTGTCTTGCATGGGGATAGCGCCCGAAAGTTTCGCTTCCGTCGGTCGCACAATAAGTTCGGGCGGTAAAAAGGGGCCGTTAACAACAGTGAAAAAAGCGGGGCAGGCCCGTTGCTCTTTTCAGATCTTCAGAAATGGTGACCTGGCCGTAATTTTACGGGCGCGCTGCGGGCTTGGGCTCGGCAACAAAACCGATGCGGCTGAGCCCGGCTTTTTGCGCCACACCCATCACTTCCACCACCCGGCCGTAGGGCACGGCCTCGTCGGCGCGCAGCTGCACCTCGGTATCGGGGTTCCGGCCCGCGGTTTGCGCCAGGTTCCGCGCCAGCTCGTCCAGCTTCACGGGCTTGTCGTTCAGAAAAACCTGGCCCGATTTGTCGACCACCAGCGTGACAAATTGGGGTACATCGGTCGACTGGGCCCCCTCGGTCCGGGGCAGGTCGAGCCGGACGGTACTGGCCAGCAAGGGCGCCGTGATGATGAAAATGACCACCAGCACCAGCATCACGTCCACCAGCGGTGTGACATTGATCTCGCTCATGGGCTGTGGGCCCTGGATGCGTTCGAGTCGGCCAAATCCCATGGTGCATGCGTTCCTGGTTTGAAGGCTCAGCCCCGATGGCCGGCCAGCAACTCCCGCAAATCGCGCGCAAACCCTTCCAGGTCGGCCTCGATGCGGCCAATGTGGCGGCCAAAGATGTTGTAGGCCAGCACGGCAGGAATCGCGACCGCCAGGCCGGCAGCCGTCATGATGAGCGCCTCGCCGACCGGCCCCGAGACCTTGTCTATCGTGATCTGGCCAGCCGACGCGATGCCGATCAGTGCGTGGTAGATGCCCCAGACCGTGCCCAGCAGGCCCACAAACGGAGCGGTCGAGCCGACGGTGGCCAGCAGGACCTGGCCAAACTGCAGCTTGTGCAGGATGGCGTGCAGGGCATCGCGCAGCACACGGGTCAACTGCTGGGCCCGGTCGCCGGCAGCCCCCAGGGTGCCAATGGCCCTTAACTTCGTGGCATCAATCAAGGGCAACACCAGCGATTCACGATCAAAGGCCGCGACTTTCTGGCTGGCCTCCTCGATTGACACAGACTGCCAGAAAACAGCAGTACTGCGCGCCACATCGCCCAGCGCGCGGTGCAGCAGCCAGGCTTTCCACAGGATCACCACCCAACTGGCCACCGACATGGCCAGCAGCAGCACCGCGACCAGTTGGCTGACGACGCCGCCCTGGGTCATGAGGCTGAAAAAATTCATGGTGGCGCTTCGTGGGATATGGCCCCCACGCTTGTCACTGCGTGTACTGCGCTGCCCCCCGAGGGGGCTGAACTTGCTTGGGGCGGCCCGGCGCGGCGTTCTGCGGGGCTCATTTCAGGTTGAGGACGTCAAACATGTCAAAAAGACCGCTGGACTGGCCGCCCAGGAAACGGGCGGCGCGCAGGCTGCCCTGGGCATAGTTGCTTCGGCTCGACGACTTGTGGCTGATCTCTATGCGCTCTCCGGTGCCCAGGAACATCACGGTGTGGTCGCCGACGACGTCACCGCCGCGCACGGCGGAAAAACCGATGGCCAAAGGGTCGCGCTCGCCCGTGATGCCTTCGCGGGCATACACGGCGCAATCCTTCAGGTCGCGGCCCAGCGCGCCGGCAATCACTTCGCCCATCTTGAGGGCGGTGCCGGAAGGCGCATCCACCTTGTGGCGATGATGGGCCTCGATGATCTCAATGTCGTAGCCGGTAGACAGGGCCTTGGCGGCCATCTCCAGCAGTTTGAACGTGACGTTGACGCCCACGCTCATGTTGGGCGCCATGACGATGGCAATGTCTTTGGCAGCGGCGGCTATCTCGGCCTTCTGTTCTTCTGAAAGGCCGGTGGTGCCTATCACCAGCTTGACGCCGAGTTCACGGCACACCTTCAGGTGCGCAAGCGTGCCTTCGGGGCGGGTGAAATCGATCAGCACGCCGGCGTTCTGCAATCCCTGGCGGATGTCCGCGCTGATGAGCACACCGCTGGCCCGTCCGGAAAATGCCGCTGCGTCCATGCCGATGGCGGGGCTGGCGGCCACATCGAGTGCGCCCGTCAGCTGGCAGTCGGTGCTGGCGCTCACCGCTTCAATCAGCATGTGGCCCATGCGGCCACCGGCACCCGCTACCGCGATCCTGTGATGGCGCGCGTCCGTCGTCATGCCGCCGCTCACTGTTTCGGGCTTTCGAGCGGCGGGTAGACCGTGGTCTGCGGATCCGCCGGCGGAGCGGCAACGGCAGCCCCGGACGCCGGCTTGGCGGACGAGGGTTTTTCAGCGGCCTTCAGCTGCTCTTCGCTGGCTTCCAGGGGAGGCACTTTGCCCAATTTACGCTTGTTGTCCAGTTTGGCGATGAACTCCGCCTCGCTGGGCATGGCATCGCCGGCAAAGCTCTCGAGCTGGTCACCCTTGAAAAACACCGTGTATTTGTAGGTCTGGGAGTCAACGCCCCGCCGCTTCAGCGTGAAGACATAGTCCCAACGGTCGGCATGGAAAAGACTCGCCAGCAGGGGCGTGCCAAGCACCGCCCGGACCTGGTCGCGGCTCATGCCGGGCCGCAGCTGCTCGACCTGCTCGCTGGAGATGAAGTTGCCCTGGATCACATCGATCTTGTAGGGGGTGATCCAGTTGACCGGGTTGATCGCGCTGCCGCCGCAGGACGCCAGTACCGCGCATGCCAGGACGATGGAAGCTGTTTGGACGCCGTAACGATGATTTGCAGACATGGGATAGGGTGTAGCGATATGATTGGTCATTGTAGCGGCTGGGTGCTTCCCGACCCCGGATCAGGCCGCCAGGGGCTCCGCCCCGTGTCCCCCAAAGAGATTTCCATGAGCAACATTGACGAGTTAAAAAACACCGGCCTCAAGGCCACCTTGCCGCGCCTGAAGATCCTCGAGATTTTTCAGGCCGGCAAGCAGCGCCACATGACGGCGGAAGACGTCTTCCGGGTACTGCTGGAAGACCGGTCGGACATCGGTCTGGCCACGGTATACCGGGTGTTGACCCAGTTTGAGCAGGCGGGCCTCCTCAATCGCAGCAATTTCGAGTCGGGCAAGGCGGTCTACGAGATCAATGAAGGCCAGCACCATGACCACCTGGTGTGCCTGGATTGCGGCAAGGTTGAGGAGTTTTACGACGCCGAGATTGAAAAGCGCCAGCATGCCGTGGCCAAGGCCAAGGGGTTTGCCATCGCCGACCACTCCCTCTCGATGTACGCCAATTGCACCAAGGACAACTGCCCCAACCGGGGCACGGCGGTGCCTGTGCGCCACCATCACCACACCTGATTTCAGAGATTAAATATCGCTCTAGCCATTGCCCGACGGGCGCAGCAAGCTATTAATTCAATAGCGGGCCAATGATTTAAAAATCCCCCGCAGGGTCGCCCCAAGCAAAATTAGCCCCTCAGGGGCAGAGAGCTTGCACGTTGTAGGCGACCGTGGAGCCTCTTAATTCCAGCAGGGGCCGCGGAACCGGCTTCGCCGGGCCGCAGGCGCAACGGCCCCCTCGGGGGGGCAGCGCGGTACGCGAAGCGACAAGCGTGGGGGCCTAATCATCCTGCTCCATCGCCTTGCGGTGCCGCTCCACGAAATCCTGGTAGGTGTTGATGCCGCGCAGCTGCAAGATGGCATTGCGCACGGCGGCTTCCACCAGCACGGCGATGTTGCGGCCGGCCTCCACCTGGATGATGACCTTGCGCACGGGAATCCCCAGCACGTCTTGCGTCAGCGGTTCGTAGGGGATGCGTTCGTAGTCGCGCTCCAGGGTTTCCCGGCGCACCAGGTGGACGATCATCTTCAGGCGCATCTTGCGGCGGACGGCCGTCTCGCCAAAAATCGCCTTGATGTCCAGCAGGCCGATCCCGCGCACTTCCAGCAGGTTCTGCAGCAGCTCGGGACAGCGTCCCTCAATCGTGGTCTGGTTGATGCGGTACAGGTCCACCGCGTCGTCGGCCACCAGGCCATGCCCACGCGAAATCAGCTCCAGCCCCAGCTCGCTTTTGCCCAGGCCGGACTCGCCGGTGATCATGACGCCCATGCCCAGAATGTCCATGAAGACACCGTGCATGGAGGTGCGGTCGGCAAAGTGCTTGGACAGGTAGGCCCGCAGCACGTCAATCACAAAAGCGGCCGACTCCGGCGTGGCGAACATCGGCAATTGCGCGCGCTCGCACATCGACAGCAGCGTGTCGGGCGCCGTCTGGTCGTCGGCCACCACCAGCACCGGCGGCTCCAGCGTGATGATGCGGGAGATGCGGCGGGCGCAGTCGTCCGGGCTTTCGTTGGTCAGGTATGCGACTTCGCGCTCGCCCAGGATCTGTACGCGGTACGGATGGATGTAGTTGAGGTAGCCGACCAGGTCAGCCCCGGAGCGCGCCGCGCGCACGGCTACTTCGTCAAAACGCCTTTCGGAGGCGCCCAGGCCCGCCACCCACTGCCATTTCAGGGCGGCGCGGTGGTCCTCAAACAGAACGTCAGCGCTGACAACGGTGGGCTTCATGCCGGCCTGTTACTGAAAATCAAGGCTCACACCGCCCAAGTCCAGGAACCGGGTTCATGAACTGACTTCATGGACAGAGTGCCACGATGCAATCAGGTGGTGCAGCGCCGCAGCGTCCGTGCTCGTCTTGAGTTGCTCGCGCAGCGTGCTGTCACTGAGCAGTTCGGCAATTTCAGAGAGGATTTCAAGGTGTTTTTGCGTGGCGGCTTCCGGCACCAGCAGAAAAATCAGCAGCCCGACGGCCTGCTCGTCGGGCGCATCGAAACCGATGGGAGCCTGCAGCTGGAAAACCGCGGCCATCGGGGCCTTGAGGCCCTTGATGCGGCCATGGGGAATGGCCACGCCATGGCCAAGACCGGTCGAGCCCAGGCGCTCACGCGCGAACAGGCTGTCGGTGATCAGCGCACGGTTCAGGCCGTGCTGGTTTTCAAACAACAAACCGGCTTCTTCAAAAGCACGCTTTTTGCTCGTCGCTTCAACACTGACCAGCACTTGGGAGGGGGGCAAAATTTGCGAAAGACGGTTCATAACGATCTTTTAGTCGCCGAATTATGCACTTTACAGCGGGTTTGAAGGCAGAAGGGGCATAAAAAAGCCGCTTGCGCGTGCAAGCGGCTCGTCAGAACACACCAATTTACCCAATGACACAAGGAGTGCCCGAAGGGCAGGGCCAAGTGTCAACTGCGGGCCGCCTTTCGGCGCGATCCCGCCAAAGCTAGGCTTGTCGCTTGACGGCAACGTGGTGGTGATCCTGGGTTCTGGTTTTGTAGCGCCCGACCTGACGGTCAAGCTTGTCAGTCAATTCATCAACTGCGGCGTACAGATCAGCGTGAGAGCTCTCGGCAAACAGGTCGCGGCCCTTGACATGCACATTGCACTCGGCCCGCTGGCGTCTTTCCTTTTCCTTCATGTTATCCACTGTCAACAGGACTTTTACATCCACTACCTGGTCGAAATGCCGGGTAATCCGATCCAGCTTGCTTGTCACATAACCGCGCAGCGCGGGGGTAACTTCAAGATGGTGACCGCTGATCGTCAAGTTCATAAAGAAACTCCTTTTCCAAAGTTGGAGCTGGGTTGAAAACACCATCCGGCCAGTGACGGCAGGACGGCAGACGGGGGACAACACTCTTGGAATCACTATGCGCCCGAAGCCCTGCAATTGCAAGCCGGCATCGTAAGGACACGTGAGGCACGCCCACCCGCGAAACCGCCCAGCGTCCAGAGCGGCCCTGGCGCCAGGCCCAGGCACCCGACGCCGCCAACCGGGCGCAAGTCCTTGATTTTCCGGGGTTTCTGATGGGCGGCGGGGCCGTCCGGCGGCGGCGTCCCAAGCTGCCGCCGCAATCAAAGCCCGGAGGGTCAGGAAAAGTCGGATAACCGCCGGTTTTACTCAGGTTTTGGAGTCTGCGGGTCCGGCGTTTCCCGCAGCCCGATCCGGCCTCGGCGGATGGCGGCGTGGCGCCGTTGCAACCAGGACAAGCCCGGTGACGGGGCAAGTGGGTCGTTCGCCTGCAAATTATCTTTTACCACCGCCCGGGTGATGTAGGCTCCATGCGAGGGTGAGCCATGGGATATTCGGCAATCACGCTCGCACCGATCGGCTCAGCATGTCACTAGAAACCGTCCTCTCCGGCCTGACCGGCCCCAAAGAAGAACTCAATGCCCTGGTGTTGATGGGCGGGGGTGCGCGTACCGCGTACCAGGCTGGCGTGCTCCATGCACTGTCCACCATGCTGAGCCTTCAGGGTGACAGTTTCAACGAGCAGTTTCCCTTCAAGATACTGGTGGGAACGTCGGCCGGCGCACTCAATGCAACCTTCCTCGCCAGCCATGCCGGCGAAGGATTAAGGGCCTTTGGCCAGCTGGCCAGCTTCTGGACCACCCTGCGCTCGTCCCATGTGTACAAGCTCAGCGTGCCGACGTGGATACGCTCGAGCCGGATTGCGGCGGCCCTGTTCCTGTCGCAGCAGGTGCGTGCCCAGCATTCGCTGCTGGACAACACACCGCTGGTAGACACCCTGCATGGCTGCATTTCACTGGACCGGATTGACCAGGCACTGCAAGACCAGACGCTGCATTCGCTGGCCATCTCCGCCTCCAGCTACAGCAGCGGGGTGCACTGGACGTTTTGCCAGATGGCCCCCGGCCGGCAGATCGATCTGTGGAACCGGCCGGGCCGGCGCGCCGAGTTCCAGCCCATCACCATCGAGCATCTGATGGCCTCCAGCGCCCTTCCCTTCCTGTTTCCGTCCACACCGCTGTGGGTGGATGGCCGTCGCGAGTTTTTCGGCGATGGCTCGATGCGCCAGAGTTCGCCGCTGTCGCCCGCCCTGCACCTGGGTGCCGGCAAGATACTGGTGATTGGGGTCGGGCAGCCGGAGCGCGCCACCTTCGTCGGCGGCAATGGCCCGAACATCAGCGGCAGGCCCACCCTGGGCGCCATTGCCGGCCACGCCATGGCCAGCGTCTTCCAGGACACGCTGCAGGCCGATGTGGAGCAAGCCCAGCGGGTGAGCAAAACCATGCGCCAGCTGCCACGGGAGATCGCCGCGCTGTTGCCTTACCGGCCCGTCGAGGTACTGGCGATGGCTCCGTCCCAGTCGCTCGACGCACTGGCGCAGGCGCATGCCAGCGAGCTGCCCACAGGCGCATACAACGCGCTGGCGGGCCTGGGCGCGCTCGGCGCCAAAGGCAGTCCGGGCGGCGCAGCCCTGGCCAGCTACCTGTTGTTCGAGCCGGGCTTTGTCAGGGCGCTGATGGCGTTGGGCGAGCAGGATGCCTATGCCCGCAAAGACGAACTGATGGCTTTTTTTCGGCCTGGCGGGCGGTAGATAAATCGGTTTTGAAATGCCATAATCGCCGCTGATTCATTACGGAGAAATCCTTGGAAAGCAGCCCTAGTCGCTAGCTTTCAACACCGCAGACTGACCTGAAGTGTCGTTGGGGGGTTGAAAGCGATAGCGCCACTCACCCCCCTTTGCCCAAGGCGCACGCGCTCCTTGCGCCGGCCCTTGAACCGATAGGCAGTCAGTCATGCTCAATATTTTCACGCTCGCCAACGGGCGGCTGTTCCAGGAAGAGATCGAGTCCCTGGAAGAACTCTCCAAATTCCAGCCCATCTGGGTGGACCTGGAATCCCCCACCCTGGAAGAAAAACGCTGGATCAAGCAGTACTATGGCCTGTCCATCCCTGAAGACGCGATGGACGAGGACATTGAGGAGTCCGCCCGCTTCTATGAAGAAGACAACGGCGAGCTGCACATCCGCTCCGACTTTCTGATTGCCGACGAGGCGGAGCCGCGCACGGTGCGGGTGGCCTTCATCCTGAACCTGGTGAATGACGACCTGAAAAGCAAGGGTGTGCTGTTCTCCATCCACGACGAGGATGTGCCGGTGTTCCGGTTGCTGCGCATGCGCGCGCGGCGCGCGCCGGGGCTGATTGAAGACGCCAAGGAAGTGCTGCTCAAGCTGTTTGACGCCGATGCCGAATACTCCGCCGACACCCTGGAAGGCATTTATGTCGAGCTGGAAAAAGTCAGCACCCAGGTGCTGTCAGGCGATGTGACCGATGCGCTGGCCGGCGAAGTCCTGGGCGCCATTGCGCGCCACGAAGACCTGAATGGCCGCATCCGCCGCAACATGATGGACACGCGCCGCGCGGTCAGCTTCATGATGCGCAGCAAGATGCTCAATGCCGAGCAGTTCGAGGAGGCGCGGCAAATCCTGCGCGACATTGACTCGCTCGACTCGCACACCGCCTTCCTGTTCGACAAGATCAACTTCCTGATGGATGCCACGGTCGGTTTCATCAACATCAACCAGAACAAGATCATCAAGATCTTCTCGGTTGCCAGCGTTGCGCTGCTGCCGCCCACGCTGATCGCGAGCCTGTACGGCATGAACCTGAAATTCCCCGAGCTCGAACTGCTCGGTACAGTGGCCTACCCCTACGTGCTGGCGCTGATGGTGTCCAGCGCGCTGGTGCCCATGTGGTATTTCCGCAAGCGTGGCTGGTTGAAGTAACCGGCCGGGCGGCCTCCCGGTCGCGGGCGTGTAAACAAGGTCTTGCCCCAATGCTGACGGCAACATATTGCTACTAATCCAATAGCGATCTGTGCCTCATCTGCACCTCTGGTCTAAACCTCTATTCATGGGCCGGAAACGTAAAAGCCTTACACCCTTTACACCTCCAGGCGCGCCGCCTCCAGCATATCGCGCGTCCTCACCGCTTCCCGCCGCGCAGCCTCCGCAAAATCCTCTCCCGACGACGCATACAGGATCGCCCTGGAAGAGTTCACGATGATGGACGCGCCTGCACGCCAACCCGCCTTGACCGTTGCCACCGCATCGCCGCCCTGCGCACCCACACCGGGGATGAGCAGCGGCAGGGTGGGCGCCACGCTGCGCACGCGCTCGATCTCCGCCGGATAGGTGGCGCCCACCACGAGACCGAGCTGGCCATTGAGGTTCCACGGCCCCTGGGCCAGGCGGGCGACGTGTTCATAGAGCAAGGGCTGGCCGTCGATGCTGGCCAGACGCTGGTTCTGCAGGTCGTCACCGCCGGGATTCGAGGTGCGACACAGCAGGAAAGCGCCTTTGCCCTGGTATTTCAGGTAGGGCTGCACCGAATCGAAACCCATGAACGGTGACAGCGTCACCGCGTCGGCGCCGTAGCGCTCGAACGCCTCCTTGGCGTACTGCTCGGCCGTGCTGCCGATGTCGCCGCGCTTGGCATCAAGGATGATGGGCACCTGCGGCGCCACGCGGCGCATGTGTTCCATCAGGCGTTCGAGCTGGCCCTCGGCCCGGTGCGCGGCAAAGTAGGCGATCTGCGGCTTGAAGGCGATCACCAGGTCGGCGGTGGCATCGACGATGGCGGCACAAAAGTCGTAGATCTTGTTGGCGTCACCCTGGAGCCTGCCGGGGAATCTGGTGGGCTCCGGGTCCAGGCCCACGCACAGCATGGAGTTGTTCTGGCGTTCTGCGGCGCCCAGCATGTCGAGGAAGGTGGAGGGTAGGGATACCATCTCTCGATGATATCCCCCCCATCGAACCGAGCTTGCGACTTTCACCGCACACGGCTCACGTACGACCACTGACTACACAGCTTCAACAGGTTGCATAACCTTCGACTGCTTCGCCAGATTAAAGTCCCCCGTACCGGGGACCGGCTTGATAACCTTCAAACCTAGGGCGTGGACACGCCTGTGACAGATCGGATGTAACAGCACCCGATTGGAAAGAGCATCACTCCCTCCTAGCTGCCGATAGACGATATGGTGGTCGTCCATGTTTTCATCAGCCAAGTCGATTTCTTGTTGACAGAGAGCGCATTTACCACCTTGGTCGAACCACAGAGAGGCCCTTTGAGCGCTCCAAATGGTTTCACCCATTCGTTGCACTCGCAGTTTCTCCCCGTAGGCAATCCGGTCGGGATGAAAAGGGTTGTAATCCCCCTTTACCTTGATGTGCCGGACAATTTTCATGTCCGACAGGCGATACAGCGACAGCGGTATCCTTTCATCACCTCCGGACGAGTCTTCCTGCAATCCCGCGAATTGTTTGCGTGAACCACACTGTTTCCAGTAGTGGCCGTACACCCAACCCGCCGTCTTGCGCGGATGCGTCCGCAAGCCCCAGCGCATCAGTCTCCAATAAATCAGAGAATCCATTTTGCTGAAAGTCTGCTTTGCAACCGTGCCCTTGTGGTACTGAGCCCAACCTTTGAGGATTGGGTTCAGGCGCTTTATCAACGTTTCTACTGGAACCTTCGATAGCGACCCAGCGATTTCCTCCTTCACCTTGGCGTAAAACGCTTTCACGTTCTTGCTGCTCGGCTTGATGAGTAGTTTCCCTCCGTATTTGCGGAAGTTCCACCCCAGAAAATCAAAACCCTGGTCAATGTGCACGATGCGCGTCTTTTCTTCGGACAGTGTCAGTCCCCGCTCGCGCAGGAATTCAACAATCCAAGGTCGGACAGTGGTCTCAAGGAAGTCTTTTGAACTACCCGTCACCACGAAGTCATCTGCGTACCTTACCAAGTTCACCTTCACCTTTCCTGCCTGCTTGACGCCCAACTTTTCCCGGAGGAATTGCATGAGCCCCGTTTCCAGACCATTCAGGGTGATGTTCGCTAACGTCGGCGAGATGACGCCGCCCTGCGGCGTACCGTCATCCGTGCGCTGGAGCTGACCCGCGTCAACAACTCCAGATTTCAACCACTTGCGCAGCATCACCTTGTCCATGTGGACATGGTTCAGCAACCACTCGTGGTTGATGTTGTCAAAGAACCCAGCGATGTCCGCATCCAATACCCATTGGGCCGAAGCCTTTTTGGATAAAGATACAAACAACTGAGACCGTGCATCATGGGTTGATCTGCCCTTCCGGAACCCATATGAGTTCGGATCGGACGCACATTCCACAGCCGGTTCCAGCGCAAGCAGATAAAGTGCTTGCATCGCTCTGTCCTTCATAGTCGGCATGCCCAGGGGGCGTTCCTTTCCGTTGGCCTTCGGGATATAGACCCGCCGGAGGGGGCGAGCCCGATACCCTTTAGGGTTCAGACAACTGATCGCATTCCATTTCTTTGTTGGCGTGTCCCAAAGTACGCAATCGACGCCACTCGTTCGCTTCCCTTGGTTCTCCGTTACTCGCCTGACTGCCAATGCCTTGGCTTGCCAGGATCGAGTCAGACTTCGTGTGAGTCTTGCAACTCGTCGGAAGCCCTTCTCCTGTTCTGCCTGCGCTATGCGCATCTGCGCCTTCCCGACGAACTCCATGACTAGCTTCCAATCAATCGAATGCCATTCACTTGGTCCGTCTGGAGACGCAGCATCGTTGCCGATGTGTTCCATACCTTCTCCAGTTTGGTTTGACCCATTGAAGATGGCACTGACCCAAAGGGTCAGATACCCTCTGGGTCATTGATAAAGTCGCAACGGCTTTACGCTGTCGCACCTGAGGCAAGTCTGCTCGCTTTCGCTTAGGCATGACCTATCCGATCCATTACAGACCGGCATTCGCTTTTTGCCTCTTCCTTTACCCCCTCCACCATGGCCTTTGATTGCTCGCGGGTTGCCAGCCCCTTGCGGGGCTGGCGGTGAGTGGGGCTTACCTCGTTTCCCTCTGTGCCCAGTCTGG